>NZ_WJIE01000011.1:157542-295825 GCF_009649845.1 Polyangium spumosum | reverse complement strand
CGAACTCGGGCCCTGCGGGCCCTCGAACAGCAGGACCCACCACCCACGCCCGTGAAGGCCCGGCCCGGCGCCTCGTTCCAGCGCAGGACAACCAGACCGTGGGTAGGGGGGGTTGGGGGGAGGGGGAGAGTCTGGTAAGAGGGGTGGGTCATGCTGCGTTCGCTGAAGCTCGTGGGTGTCGGGCCGGCTCCAGAGATTGAGATGGAGTTCGGGAGCCGGATCAACGTGATGACCGGGGACAACGGGCTCGGGAAGAGTTTTGTCCTGGATGTGATCTGGTGGGCGCTGAGCGGGACGTGGGCGGGGCTGCCGGCTTGGCCGAGGGCGGATGCGGAGGAGGCGAGGATCGAGTTCAATTCCAACGGGTTCGCCGCAGCGCAATTCGACCATCAGCGGCAGCAATGGAGCGACTTCGTTGTATCGCCTGATGCGCTCGTCATGTATGCCCGCGTCGACGGTAGTGTCGCGATGTGGGATCCTGCTCGCAGCATGTTGCTCGGTTCGATGTCCGAGGTCGTCTTTCATTTCTCGGCAAATGAAATTATCCATGGCTCCCGACAGAACGGCCGAGACATCATCCGTGGACTCATTGCAGACTGGGTGACATGGCAGGAGAGAAAACCGGAAACGCCCAGTGGACAGGCATTTGCGCACCTTTGCCGAATTCTGGAGATCCTCTCGCCGAACCCAGCGGGGGGTGAGCTGATCCGTCCGGCCAGGGCCGTACGCCTCTTCGTGGATGATGCGCGCGAGTTTCCGACGATCGACGTGGGCTACGGCAACGTCCCCATCATCCACGCCTCCGCTGGCCTGCGCCGTATCATTAGCCTGGCTTACCTCACTGTCTGGGCCTGGCACGAGCATATCGAAGCCAGCCGGCTCCTCAAACAGGAGCCCGTGAGAAACATCGTCTTCCTCATGGACGAGGTCGAGAACCACCTCCACCCCGAGTGGCAACGACGAATCCTGCCCGCACTACTCGAGGTACTCGAAGGACTCGGGGAAGGCATGCAAGTCCAGGCGCACATCACGACCCACGCTCCCATGGTGCTCGCCTCCCTGGAGCCCCACTGGAACGACGAGACGGACGAGCTGTTCGTCTTCGACCTGAAGGATGGGCGCGTGGTGCTCGACGCCGAAGAGCTCGTCACGCGCGGCGATGCTTCCCGATGGCTCACATCCCACGTGTTCAAGCTCCCCATGGCACGCTCGATCGAGGCCGAGAGGGCCATCGAAGATGCCAAGGCCGTGATGCGAGGCGAAGAACCGCAATTTCACAAGACTCCCGAGGACATCGACCAAGCGCTGCATCACACGCTCCCCGGACAGGATCCATTCTGGCCCCGCTGGCTCGTATTCATGGAGAAGCCCGGGGCATGAGGCGCTTCGAGAGGGCTCCAGAGCCTCCCTCCTTCGATGACGAGATCCGTGGACCAGGGAAGGCATGGCTGGAAGCAAATCCAGACGCCAAACCGAAGAGCTTTCCGGCACATTGGACCCTGTGCCTGGGTGATCTGACGAGCGCCTTCGACGACCTGTGTGCCTACTCGGTCATGTGGACGTCCCGCCCAACCGTGGATCATTACCTGAGCAAATCGTCGCGCGAGGGACGAGCGCTCACGTACGAATGGAGCAACTACAGGCGCGCCGACCTGGAGATGAACCAAGCCAAGGGGACCTGGGACCGGAGGATCCTCGATCCTTTCGAGGTTCAGGACGATTGGTTCGAGATCCTGCTCCCGACCCTCGAGCTCATCGTCGTTGATGAGCGAATACCTCTGCATCGACGGGACGACGCGCTGTTCACGTTGAGGACGCTGGGCCTCGGAGATGGTGACGACATCCTCGCGGCTCGCCTCGCCTGGTACGAGCCATTCACCGAGGGCATGGTCGATTTGCAGTATATTTCGAAGAAAGCCCCGCTCATCGCCCGCGCCGTGAGGAAACGCCTCGCCGAGCTGAACCCCGCCGCCTTCGACGACGAGCAAACCCACTTCCGTAGCTTTCTCGACGGTGATTGTACCCTCAAGATCCTCCGAAAAACCGCCCCCCGCCTGGCCGAAACCATCGACGCCGCGCTCCGACGCCCCGACGAACGCGCCAAGCGGCGCTGAACTCCACCTCCCATCTGTCCCCGCCCCCCTGAGGTTGCCCATGAGAACCGCCCAGGACATCGCCCGCCTCGAAGAGGCCCGCCAGGTCGAAGGCTTCGCCTCCATCGCGCCCGAATCCATCCGCGTCGCCGGCGGGATCGCCTGCTTCGCGGGGCCCGGATCCTTTTGCAACGTCGTCCTCGGAATTGGTCTGTCCGGGCCGGTCACGGCCCAGGAGCTCGATCGGATCGAGGCATTCTACGCAGGGAAAAACGTCCCCGTCCGGGTCGAGCTCTCGCCCTACGTGGATCCGAGCCTGCTCGCCATGCTCGCCGCGCGCAATTTCGTGCTCGCGCGGTTCGAGAACCTCCTCGCGCGCGAGCTCGCTTCCGACGAGGATCTTTGGGCCGGCGCCGCGCCGCCCGAGGGGATCGTCGTCCGGAAGGTCGCGCCGGGCGAGGAGGCGCGGTTCGTCGAGGTGGCCGGGAGCGGCTTCCGGCCCGAGGGCGAGCCCATGTCGGCGGCCGATCGCGAGGTCAGCATGCGCATGGTGAAAGACCCGCGCTCGATCAGCGTGATCGCCTGGGCCGGCGGCGAGGCCGTGGGCGCGGGCAGCGCCGAGGTGCGGGGCGAGGTCGCGGCGCTCTTCGGGACGAGCGTGTTGCCCGCGTGGCGCAGGCGCGGCATTCAGCAGGCGCTCATCCGCGCGCGGCTCGTCGAGGCGCGCGCCCGCGGGGCGAGCGTTGCGACCATCGGCTCGCTCCCCGGCGAGCCCACCGAACGAAACGTGCAGCGGGTGGGCTTCCGGGTCGTTTGCACGAGGGTGCACCTCGAACGAGCCTGACGCGCTCGCCTCAGAATCGCAGCACGATCTTCCCGAAATGCCCGCCGCTCTCCATGTAGGCGAGCGCCTCGCGCGCCTCGCCGAAAGAGAACGTCCTTTCGTCGATCACAGGCCGGAGCTCGCTCGCGTCGATCGCGCGGGTCATCGCCTCGAACATCACGCGGGAGCCCACCATGATGCCCTGCAGCCGGAGGTGCTTCATCAGGATCGGCAGCACGTTCATCTCCTGCGCCGCGCCGGCGAGCACGCCGATCACGCTCACCGTGCCCCCGATCCGCGTGGCCCGCATCGAGCGCGCGAGCGTGCCCGCGCCGCCGACCTCGACCACGTGGTCGACGCCCGCGCCGCCCGTGAGCTCGAGGGCCTTCTTGTCCCAGTCCGGCGTCGTTTTGTAGTTGATCGTCGCCCACGCGCCGAGCGCCTTCGCGCGCTCGAGCTTCGTGTCGCTGCTCGACGTCACGATCACGCGCGCCCCGGCGAGGCGGGCGAGCTGCAGCGCGAAGATCGACACGCCGCCCGTGCCTTGCACGAGCACCGTATCGCCCGGACGAACGCTGCCGGATGAAAAAAGCGCATTGTACGCCGTCACGCCCGCGCAGGGCAGGGTCGCCGCTTCCTCGTCCGAGAGGTGGTCGGGCACCTTCACGAGCCCCGACTCGCTCGCCACGAAGAGCTCCGAGAGCACGCCGGGCAGGGGCCCGCCGAGCGTCGTCTTGAGCTTCTCGGCGTCGAGCTCGCCGTCCTGCCAGGCTTGCGTGAAGATGGGGCAGACGCGGTCTCCTCTCTTCACGCGGGTCACGGCGGGGCCCACCTCGATCACCTCGCCGACGCCGTCCGAGAGCGGCACGAGCGGCAGGGGCTGGCGGGGGTTGTATTGCCCCCGCACGGTCATGAGATCACGATAGTTGAGCGACGCGGCCCGCATCTTTAGGACGACCTCGGCGGGCCCGGGCCTGGGATCGGGCAGCGTGACCTCGGCGAGGGAGCCGAGCCCGAACGAGCCCTGAATGACGATTGCCTTCACGGAGAGACCTCCTTTCGCCCGCCCGTTCCACGGTCCCCGAGCGGCGTCAACCCCTCGGAAAGAGAACGACCGATCGAGGGCTCCGCGGGGGCCCGCGCGGACATTCCGCGACCCATCATTGCCGCGGCGCGTCCATCGCGTGGGACATAATGCGTCCGCGCATGATCCGTGGAGGCCGCCTTGGATGCGGAAGCGGAGCACCCGATCGCGCAGATTCCAGGTTCAGGTGGGACATTCTTCGTCGCATCGACCTCGAACGAGGGCGGCATTCGGATCACGTTCGTGATAAATATGGAATCGTGATGTCGGCCTCGGGGGGGCCGGCATTCCTGGCCGGCACCGCACGGGAGGATCCCCATGGAGAAGGTCTCGCTGACGTATTTCGTCGACTTCGTGCTGAGATCCGGGACACCCAAGCTGACCGGCGTCCGCGAATACAAGGAGCGCAAGGACGAGCTCTCCACGGACTTTTATCGCCCGATCCGGGAGGGCATCGTGGGCATGCACCGGCGGGGCGAGTGTGAGTCCGTCCTCGACGCGGTCGTCGCGGCGCAGACCGACGAGAAGCGCCGCCGCATCTATCCGCAGGTCGTCGCCGGATACCGGAGGTTTTTGGCCTCGGGCGACAAGCGGTGGTTCGAGCCCCCGCGCGGCGCAATGAAGCTCGGCGACCTGGAGATCAACCTGAACCCCGAGGTCGGCTTCGTGATCGACAAGAAGCCCCACCTCGTCAAGCTCTATTTCCGCCAGGAGCCGCTCGCCGCCAGGCGCAGCGCCGTCGCCCTGGCGCTGCTCACGAGCGGGCTCTCGCGCCTCTATCCGAATCACGTGATCACGATGCTCGACGTGCCACGCGCGAAGCTCGTCGCCGCCAAGGACGCGCCGAATCCGCGCCTGGACGTGCTCCTGCGCGGCGAGGCCGCCGCGTTCTCGACGATCTACGAAGCGCTGTAACGCGAATTTTTTACGCAGCCTGGGACCGCGCGGACATTTTTCGTCAGGGAGAGCCTGCACGGCGCGTCCGCGCGAGGCGATCCGTGGTATGGAAGCGTGTGCCGGTACCCAGACGGCAGCTTGGCCTGAAGAATTGGCGGAGGGATCATGGATAGAATCTCGTTGACGGGATTCGTCGACTTCGTGCTCGAGGCTGGCGCGGGCGGCGACGCGGATCCGCTGAAGGAGCGCAAGGGAGATTCGTCCCCCGATTATTATCACCCGCTGCGCGACGCGATCGTGACGATGCACCGCGAGAGCCTCCTGCCCGCGACGCTCGACGTGGTGGCCGCGCGCGAGCCGAGCGAGAAGAAGCGCCGCGTGTTCGCGCGCGTGATCGAGGGCTACCGCCGCTTCCTCGCGACGGGCCCGATGAAATGGTTCGAGCCGCCCCGGACCAGCTATCGCATGGGCGCGCACGACGTCGACGTGAACCCGGAGCTCGGGCTCGCGATCGACGAGACGCCCCACGTGATCAAGATGTACTTCCGCGGCGAGCCGCTCACGCCGCGCCGCACGAGCGTGATGTTGAGCCTGCTCGCAGGCCGGCTCGGCCGCATCTGCCCGGGGCACGTCTTCGGCGTGCTCGACGTGCGCCACGGCAAGCTGCACGCCGTGAGCACCCCGGAAGATCGCCTGAGCATGCTGCGCGCGGCCTCGGGGCGCTGAAGGCGAACGAGCCCCCGGCAGACGGATCTTCCCGGGCCGTGGTACGTCTGAAGGGCCCCCATGAAGCTCCACAGCGTCGCCCTCCTGAGCGCCCTCGGCATGCTGGTGTCCGGTTCGTCCGTGTACCTCCTCGCCCCCGCTTCCTCGGGCGAATCGAGGCCCGGCGCAGGCCAGGAGGCGCGGCCAGGCGACGAGGCGCCGCAGACGACGACGCCGGACGTCGCCGCGACCTTCAGCGCCGGCGCGACGCTGCGTCTGGAGGGCCGGATCGGGCACGCGCGGCTCGAAAAAGGGGGGACGCGGACGACGTACGTGATGGTCGAGGTCCACGCCGACGCCGACGCGGGCGAGAGGCGCGTCGCCGAGAACCACCTGGCGATCGTGATCGACCGCTCGGGCTCGATGAAGGGCGAGAGGCTGCCGCGCGCGCTCGCCGCGGCGAACGCGGCCGTCGATCACCTCGAAGACGGCGATCGGGTCAGCGTGGTCTCGTTCGACACGCGCCCGACGACCGACGTCTCCATGACCACCGTGAACACCTCGACCCGCGGCGCGATCAAGTCCGCGATCGAGAACATCTCCCTCGGCGGCGACACCTGCATCTCGTGTGGCATCCAGGCGGGCGTCGAGGAGCTCCGCAAGAGCACGAGCGCCGCCGATCGGATGGTCGTGCTCAGCGACGGCGACGCGACGGCCGGCGTGCGCGACGTGCCGGGCTTCGAGGCGATCGCGAGGTCGGCGCGGGACGCGGGGATCGGCGTCAGCACGATCGGCGTGGGCATCTCGTACAACCAGAAGATCCTGGGCGCGATCGCGCTGCACGCGGGCGGGCGCCACCACTTCATCGAGGACGCCGCCTCGCTCGAGCGTGTCTTCCTCGACGAGGCCGAGAGGCTCCGCAAGACCGTCGCGCTCTCGGCCTCCGTGACGGTGGATCTCGCCGAGGGCGTCACGCTGACGCGCGTCTTCGACCGCACCTTCCGCCGGAGCGGGCAGCGCCTCACGGTGCCGCTCGGCAATTTCTCCGCGGGCGACACGAAGACGCTGCTGCTCGAGCTACGCGTGCCGGCCGAGGCCGAAGGGATCAGGCCCGTGGCCGACGTCGGGCTGCGGTTCGAGGATCGAAAGGCGGGCGGGGAAGGCTCGTGCAGCGGCAAGCTCGACGTGCGCATCGGCGCGGACGGCGAGGCGGGCTCGGAGCTCGATCCGATCCTCGCGACGCGGATCGCGCGGACCCGGACGGCGGACACGCTCGACGCGGTGAACGAGCTGCTCGAGCAAGGCCGCACCGAGGAGGCGGAGGCCAAGCTCGCGGCGCAGGAACAGGCGCTACGCGAGGTCGCCGCGCGGGCGAGGGAGGCGGCGCCGGCGGGCCGCGCCGAGGCGATCGTGCAGGATCTGGAGGGGCAAACGCGCACGATCGCGGGCGCGAAGAAGGCCGCCGCCGCGAAACCGACGGGGGTCGACAAGGCCCGCGCGCAGAAGCGAAACGTGGAGGCCGCGAACCCTTACCGGGACTAGCCTCACCCCCCAACCCCCTCTCCGCGCAGCGGAGAGGGGGCGAAGCTCACGCGCGCATCGCGGCCTCGACCTCGGCGGCGTCCTTCGGGACGAGCGACGTCAGCACCTCGGGATCACCACTCGTGCAGAGCACGTCGTCCTCGATGCGGATGCCGCGCACGTCGGCGTACCGCGCGAGCACGTCGCGGCGCAGATCGTCGCCGACCGCGCCGACGTACCGCGCGTCGCGCAGGATCGCCGGGACCTGGTAGAAGCCGGGCTCGATCGTGACGGCCATGCCGGGCTCGAGGTCACGATCGAGCCGCAGGTAGCAGTCGCCGAAATTCTTCGAGCGGGCGCGGCCGGGCGCGTAGCCGGCGCGATCACCGAGGTCTTCCATGTCGTGCACGTCGAGGCCGATGAGGTGGCCGATGCCGTGCGGGAAGAAGATCGCCGCCGCGCCGCGCTCGAGCAGGCCGCCCGGATCACCGCGGAAGATCCCGAGGTGGCAGAGGCCCTCGACGATGACGCGCTTGGCCGTCTCGTGCACCTCGCGGTAACGGACGCCCGGACGAACCTTGTCCACGGCGGCGCGCTGCGCGGCGAGCACGACGTCGTAGATCGCGCGTTGCGTGGGGGAAAACGTGCCCGAGACGGGCCAGGTGCGCGTGATGTCGCCCGCGAATCCTTCGGGCGTCTCGCCGCCCACGTCCGCGAGCAAGAGATCACCCGCGGCGAGCTCTCCGTGGTGGTGCTCGTTGTGCAGGACCTCGCCGTGCACCGTGACGATCGGGCCGTAGGCGTCCTCGAAGCCCTCGCGCCGGAGCGAGCCGATCATGGCGCCGCAGACCTCGGCCTCCGTGCCTCCCGGGCGCGTCGCGCGCATGCCCGCGAGGTGCGCGCGCGCGCTCGCCTGGCCCGCGGCGCGGAGCTGCGCGACGGCGGCCTCGTCGTGCCGGAGCCGGAGCGTGATCATCCCCTCGGCGAGCGCGGCGTCGGGTCCGCCCGCCTCGAGTTTGTCCCCGCTCGAGGACGTGATCGTCCGGCCGAGCCGGGCCGAGAGCCACGCGGCGCTCGGCGCGTCCTCGACCGGCAGCGTGGCCACGGGCGCGCCGAGCTCGCGGAGGACCACGTCGACGTCGGCGAGCGCGCGGACCTCGTCGACGGCGTGCCTCGCGCGGAGCTCCTCGAACGACGGGCGCGGCCCGTGCCAGAGCGCGTCTCCGTCGGCCTCGGGCTCGACGAACAGGATCTGCCGGCCGCGCGTGACGAGCAGCGCCGCGCCCGCGAGGTGCTCGCCGACGAGGTACAGGAAGTGGCTCTTGGCGCGGAACGGGTAGGTGTTCGCGCGATACTGGCGCGACGGGGGCAGGCCGGCCGCGACGAGCGCCGGGTGGGGTGACGTTTCGGCGAGGGCGCGGCGGCGGGCGACGAAGACCGAGGAGGGCGTGCGCGGGGAGGACATGCAGGCGAGTATAACCTCGCCTTGAAGCGGCAAGGGAAAACGGATAGAAAGCCGCGGTCCTCATGAAAATCCTGGCTTCCCTCGTTCTGTGTGCCGCTGGGCTCGCCCTCGGTTGTGCCTCGACGCAGCCCCCGCAAGGTGATCCGGCCCCCACGGCGACCGTCGCCGCGGCTCCGGCGCCCACGGCCGAGGCGCCGCCGCCGGAGAAGCCCGCGGAGACGGCGACGGAGACCGAGGCGCCCCCGCCCGAGGACCGGCCTCAGGCCGGCGGCAGGCTCGCGTTCCAGGCGTGCTCGGACGAGTCGCGCAAGACGCAGGCGTGCACGCGGGACTACCGGCCCGTCTGCGGCGAGGTGGACACGGGCGTGCGCTGCATCAAGGCGCCCTGCCCCGGGACGACCGCGCCGCGCACGTTCCCGAACGCGTGCACGGCGTGCGCGGAGGCGAAGGTGACCGGCTACTGGCCGATGTCCTGCGAGGACATGCAGAAGCCCACGGCGCCGTGAACGGCGAGAGCGACGGAGGGGACATCGTGCGAGGATCGCGGGGCCGCTGGGTCCATCGGTGGTGGGTCGCGTCGGCGATGGCGGGGCTCGCGCTTTCCTGGGTGTCGCTGGGCACGGGCTGCGCGAGCGACACGACGTCGTATTGCGAGGCGCGCTGCGATTGTCAGGGCTGCAGCCAGCGCGAGCGCGAGGACTGCACGGACGACGTGGAGGACGCCGAGCGCCTCGCGGAGCACGAGGGCTGCGCCGCCGCGTATTCGAGCTACGTCACCTGTTACGTGGACGAGGGGGTGTGCGGCAATGGCGCGTTCATCTCGTCGAGCTGCGCGGACGAGGCCGACGCGCTCCGGGCTTGCTCGTTGAAGTCGGCGACGTTCATCAAGACGCCCTGCCAGGAAGAGCGCGCGAAGCGCCAGTCGTGCGGGCTCAGCGGCGGCGGCGACACCCAGTGCCAGGGTGGAGACGCGTGCGCGGCGTATTGCGCGCTCGCGGCGAGCTGCGAGGACCTCACGGACCCGCAGCCGAATTCGACGTACGTCAACTGCGTGATCGGCTGCTCGAGCGCGAACCCGTGAGGGGGAGGAAACGCCGGATGGATGCATGGAATCGACGCGGCGCATCGGGGCGCCCCTCCCCGCTCACGAGGCTCGGCGCGTGGCTCGCGCTCGGCGTCGGGCTCGCCACGTTCGCGGGCTCGGCGGGCGGCTGCGGGCCGAGCGCCGCGGACATCTGCGACCTCAAATGCGCGTGCGAGGGCTGCAACGAGGCGGAGCGCGACGATTGCATCGCCGACGTCAATGACACGGTGGCGCAGGCCGAGAGCCGGGGTTGCGCGGACCCGTACGACGCGTGGCTCGTCTGCGTGGAGAGCGAAGCAGAGTGCCGGGACGGCGAGACGTTCACCTTCGACGGCTGCGACATCGAGGAGGACGCGCTCGCGGCGTGTGGCGGCGGCAACCAGTGCAGCGCCGCGGCGAAGAAGCTCTGCGACGAGTGCAATTTCGTCTGCGCCGAGCCGGATCCGGACAAGTGCACGGGCCGATATGCCTGTGAATCGGCGTGTATCGTGAATGCGACGTGCGAGGAGATCGCCAGCAAGACGCCGGGCGGCACGTTCGATACCTGCATGCAGGGCTGCTGAGCCCGGACCGGTCCCCCGCGCGCGACGTCCGGGTCGCGCCCACGATAGCCCCAGGTCTCCCTATCGCGGTGGCAGGAGCGGGCGCCAGTCAGACCGACGACCCAGCGTTGACCGGAACAATGTGGCTCACGATCACGAACGGTCGTCCTGTGAGCGGCTTATAAAGCGTACCCATCACGTGCGCCTGAATGCCTACCTCGGTGACTTCCTGAAGTTGTTCCGGGCGCACGTAGCAGGGTAGGCGCATTTTCCGGTTGACGATCACAAGACCTCGGTCGAGGTCGATGCCACGGATCTCCTCCGTCTCGTCGTACATCTCGGAGGGGGCGCTCGACCCGAGCACTGTAAGGAAGCGGCGTTCGTGCTCGGGCCTGAATTCGACTGGTTTGGCACGCCCGATGAGTGTGCCTCCAATCTCGGCCTTCATGATGCCGCGGCGAGGGATGATCCGCATCGCCTGGACGGTCGTACGGCTGCGTTGCTCCATGTCATCGACGGGGAGCGCGCTGACATCAGCATCGGAGGTCGCCCATTCGCCCATGGTGACCAAGTCGACGATGGCGCTGCGCACTGCGTTCTCGGCGACCCAATCGCGCGATTCCGAGGGCACTCCGGCGCCGAGCAACAGGAGCGCCTCGGCGGGTGCACCATTTTTCGGGGTTACGCGTACGTCGGAGAGCGCAAAGTCCGTCGCTTCCTCAATTCCTTTCGGTGCGCGACCGACCGCCTTGTCGACGCGTCGAGCGACGGCACGCGCCGCACGCCGAAACTCTTCGTAATAGCCCGTAAACGCAGCGGTCGTGGGCGTCCTCCCCTTCTCGAATACGAGGCGGATGGCGAGGTCATTATGCTGGAATGGGTTCTCCTCCAGCATGCTCCGCGTGAAGGTTTGGACTACCTTTCTCAACTCATTGGCGATGTTGAAGCCGAGACGATCGGCCTCGACAATCTGATGGAGTGGCTGATGAGGACACTGCGGATACGTCCTGGTCAGGTACTCCATGTAAGCATCGACGAGCGCACCTGGATCCCCGTGGTCGAAATCGGGACGCAGGGTGAGCGCGCGGAACTGGAGCAGGAGTAGCACCTGCATCTCGATGGCCTCGTCCGAGCCCCAGATACGAGGTGCCGCGAGCATGTCAGTCGTCCGCTTGTCGATCCAGCGGATGATCGTGTCACGAAGCGTGCTCATGACTCATCGTCCACGTCTTGGATGCCCGGGTCGACCGTTGCGGGGTCCACCTCATCAATGCGCATCCACTCGGCGAAGTCCCAGTGGTCATTGACGTAGGTGCTCGAAGGGGAGTAGCCCTTGGAGCCGGTCACGGCATCAACAGCGTGCTCGCGCGTTTCGACGTACACATGCCCCTTCCAGGAGGGGATGCTCGATGCCTTCGGCACCAGCCATGTCGCGCCCTTCGGAGGACGCATGCGGATCGCGCACGCCTTGGGGTCCTTTTGCTGCGCGACGGGGTGCACGATGCGAGCGAGCGCGGCGCATCGGCCCGTGCGGAGCCCGTGCTTGGCGATGCCGGCTTCCACTTTCTTGCGCTCCTCATCGGTCCAGTCGATGGCCACGCGCGCAGCGTAGTGTTCATCGCTCACAGATGAAAGAGGGAGTCGGAGCGGGCTCGCGCCACGTCGACCCCCTGTGCTTGCTGGGACGCTACCCGCCCACCACACCTTCGAGTCCCCCGCGCGCGACGTCCGGGTCTCGCCCACGAGACCTCCGGGTCTCGCCCGCACAACTTTTTGTCGCGCCCGCGCGACCCTCCTCACACGCCCGCGCGTCTCCAGGTCTCGCCCACGAGCCTCCAGGTCTCGCCCACGAGCCTCCAGGTCTCGCCCACGCGTCTCCAGGTCTCGCCCACGAGACCTCGAGGTCTCGCGCGCGCAACTTTTTGTCTCGCCCGCGCGACCCTCCTCACACGCCCACACGTCTCCAAGTCTCGCCCACGCGCCTCCAGGTCGCGCCCACCCAACGTTTTGTCTCGCCCACGCGACCTTCCTCATCGCATCCGAGCTGCCGGCAGATCCAAACCACCTGCCTGTCAAGCTCTCCCGGGTGACGATCCCGTGACGAACCTCCTCCTCACGATCGGGAGATGGCGACGCCGCGGTCTGGCCGGGGAAACCGCTCCGTTTTTCCCGCGCGTTCGTGCGAACCCGGGATCCTTCGCGCCCGTAGTATGTTCACACACCACGTTTTTCCCTTGAGCCACCGGCGGCATCCTGCCTAGGTTACGCCCCGTCGATGCGCTTCCGACGCCTCCTGGCCCCCCTCCTGGCCGCGCCCCTCTTTGCGACCTTGGCCCTGGGCTCGGGCTGTGAAGAACCCGCGCCTACCCCCAAGCTCAAGGGTCAGACCCACCTGACCCTGATCCACACCTCCGACATCCACTCGCGGCTCTACCCGTACAACCTGCAGCTCGGTCAGGTCGACTCGGGGCTCGGGCTCGGCGAGGCGCTCAGCATCGCCAACGTCGGCGGCGCCGCGCGGATCTCGCATATCGTCGGGCGGGAGCGGGCGCGGGCCTCGCGGGTCCTCCACGTCGACGGCGGCGACTGCTTCCAGGGCGCGCCCGTCTTCAACTTCTTCTCCGGTGAGGCCGAGATTCGCGCGCTCGACGCGATGGGCGTCGACGCCATGCTCGTCGCCAACCACGAGTTCGACCGCGGCGCCCTGAACCTCGGGATCCAGCTCCAGAACTGGGCGAACTTCCCCGTCCTCGCGGCCAACTACCTGCTCGAAGACCCGGCGCAGCCCGGCGCCTCTCCGCTCGGCGCGCAGCTCCAGCCGTACACCGTCTTCAACCTCGACGGCCTGCGCGTGGGGCTCATCGGCATGGGCAACCTGTCGAGCATGACCTCGATCTTCGACGCGCCGAACCGGCTCGGGATCACCCCGCTCAACACCGTCGAGGTCGCGCAGTTCTACACCGACCTCCTCCGGCCCATCGTCGACGTCGTCGTCTTCGTCACGCACCTCGGCCTCGAGGTCGACGAGCGCATGATCCAGAACACGACGGGCATCGACGTCATCCTCGGCGGGCACAACCACATCGTGCTCCAGCCGCCGAAGCGCGTGCGGGACTGCTCGGCGAACTACGACGCCGCCGTGAACAGCTATTACATCGAGCTGAACGATCCGAACGCGGAGACCGGCAAGGTCCGGCGCTACTGCCGGCCGCGCGACGTCGTCCTCGCCCACTCCGGCGCGTTCGCCAAGTACGTCGGCCGGCTCGACCTCATCGTTTCGAACGACCCCGAGGATTTCCCGGGCGAGGCCGGCGGCGCCTCCCCGTACGACCCGGCGAACGGCTTCGAGGTCATCTCGAACGATTATCGGCTCTTCCCGGTGACGGAGGCCGTGCCCGAGGATCCGATCGTGCTCGCGACGCTCGAGCCGTATTCGCAGAGCCTCGACGCGCTCGCGAACCTGGAGCTGCTCGTGGGGTATGCGCGGGACGGCTCGCGGCGCTTCTCGACGAGCGGCGGCGACTCGCCCCTCGGCAACATGATCGCGACGGCGATGTGGCTCCGCCTCGGCGTGCAGACCGATTTCTCGATGACCAACACCACGGGCATCCGCGCCGATCTCGTGCCCGGTCCGGTCACCGTCGAGCAGATGTACAACATCTTCCCCTTCGACAACTCGATCTCGAAGATGCAGCTCTCGGGCGTCGAGGTGCAGGACCTCTTCGATTTCGTGGCGCGCAGGTCCGCCGGCCGCGGCTGCGTCTCGCAGGTCCAGATCGCGGGCGCGCGTATCGTGGTCGATTGCACGCAGCGCAAGACCCCGGACGGCCCGCCCGGCGTCGCGACGGACATCTACATCGGCGCGCGTAACCCCAAGGTCAACTGCGCGAGCGACGCCGACTGCCCCGACAAGGGCCTCGGGAGCTGCGACGTCGAGGGCGGCGTGTGCTGGCAGCCCTTCGATTCGCTCGCCAGCTACGAGCTCGCCACCTCGAACTACCTCGCGGGCGGCGGCAGCGGCTTCCGCGTCCTGCAGCGCAACACGACGCAGTTCGACACGCAGATCCAGCAGCGCGACGCGCTCGTCGATTACATCCGCGCCGGCGAGCCTTGCACGATCCGGCCCCCCTGCCCCGCCGATCAGAATGGCAACGGCAGCCAATCCGACGAGTGCTCCTCGCTCCTCGGCCTCTCGGCCACCTGCACGAAGAGCGGCGTGTGTGACCACGACGAGCCCATCGCCTGCAAGACCGACGGCGATTGCACGAAGCTCGACAAGGACTTCGTCTGCGCCTGCCCCGAATCCGTCATCGAAGGCGACACCTGCTCGTCCGACCCGGCCCGCCCCTGCGAGGCCGGCACGTGTGTGCTCCGGGCCTGCCGCGACGACGTCGCGGCCTTCCAGCGCTCGGTCTGCGAGAACGCGCCGTCCGCCTCGGTCGAGCGTGAATGCGAGGAGGGGCTCGCGCCCTGCAGGACCGCGGGCGAGACCTGCAAGTACCTCTCTTGCGTCGATCGGTACATCGGGAACTTCTCCGATGGTCGTATCCGGATGGTCGGGCAATGAAGTTTTTCACGTCCCTCGCCGCCCTCTCGCTCCTCGGCCTCTGCGCCTGCACGGACGAGGTCGCTCCGCTGAGCGGCGCGTCCACGTTCCGCGTGCGGATCACGCAGGTCAACGGCGCGGCTCTCCCCGACGCGTCCTCGCCGCTGCCCGCGAACCGCGGGGATCGCAAGGACACGTGGGCGTTCGAGCTCGAGGCGCGCTCGCCTTATGGTGAGCCCCTCGATTTCGACGGGACGGTGCGGATCAGCGTCGAGCCGGGCGTCGTGCTCGACGTCACGGGCGAGGGCGCGGCGGGCCGGAACATCCGCGTCGTCGACGGCAAGGCGCAAGGCACGGTCACCGTGACGGCCGTGTATGGCCCGGCGCGGCTCTGGGTCGAGGACCTCGGGTATTCGCCCGTGCCGCTCGCGGACAGGCCGGCCTGCTCGAATGGCAAGGACGACGACGGCGACGTGCTCATCGATTTCCCCGCCGATCCGGGCTGCGCGTTCGCGGACGACGACGACGAGGGGACGGGCTCGTTCGCGGCCGGCATCTCGCCGCCCGTGCCCTACGAGCTGCCGCGGATCAGCGACGTCCAGGGCTTCGGCGCGACGACGCCTTTCCCGTACGAGGCCATCGAGATCAACACGGACCGCCCGCAGCCGCTCGTCGTGACGCGCGTGGCGAGCGACGGGTTTTACGTGACGGACCTGTCGGAGCAGGCGACGGGGTACAACCACATCTTCGCCTTCAGCTTCAACACGCCGCCCGGGATGCGCGTCTGCGACCGCGTGACGTACCTGACGGGCACCGTGGTCGAGTTCTTCGGCTTCACGGAGCTCTCGTTCCCCTCGTTCGTCGTCGATTACCCGATCGAGGGCGAGGAGACGTGCCAGGTGCCCGAGCCCGTCGTGCTCGACGACGCGACGATCAAGGACATCGACGCGATGGAGAAGCTCGAGTCCGGCCTCGTGCGGATCGAGGGGTTCCGCATCGCGACGAAGTTCGGGCCGAAGCCCGTCGTCGACAACGTCCCGGACGCGGACCATTCGAATTGCGACCTCAACGGCGACGGGCAGGTCGATTTCGAGAGCCAGGCCGAGGGCGCGTGCTCGGACGCCTGCTCCGCCGACCCCGCGTGCACCGAGTGGACGTCGTATTCGGCGCGCGGCAATTACAAGGTCTTCAAGGGGACCACGCAGGTCCAGATCCAGACGGGCACCGCGGCGAGCTTCGATCCGACGGGGCACAAGGGCGAGCTGCTCGACGCGGTCACCGGCACCTTGCGTAATTTCTCCGGAGGCTCCTTGAACTGGACCATCGAGGCGCGTTGCCCCGACGATCTCGTGTGCCAGTCGCAGGGGTGCGTGGAGGCGACCGTGCCCTCCACGAAAGCCTGCGTTCGCCTCAGGACCATCGACGACAACGATCAAGGCTCGAACTGAAGGACCCTCGATTGCTCATGCATTCCCGCATGCGACTCCGCAAGTCCGCCGGCGTCACCCTGGCCGTGATCCCTGCCCTCGTCCTCGCGGCCGCCGGCGCGGCAGCGCAGCCGGCTCCGCAGCCGGAACCGGCGGCCCCGCCTGCGGGGACGACCCCCGAGCCGCCCCCGGAGACGGGCGACGCGGCGCCGCCGCCGACCGAGGCGCCGCCACCGCCACCTCCGCCCGCGCCCGAGGCGCCGCCGCCCGCGCCCGAGCCGCCGAAGGCCGTGACGCCGGTCGTGGTGCCGCTCCTGTCGCCCGAGCCGCCGCCGGTGAAGACGGTCGACAACAATCCGCCGTCCGTGCGTATCGGCGATTTCATGGATACCCGCCTGACGTGGGTCATGGGCGACGACGACGTGCTGCACCAGACGGGGCAGGCGCAGCCGCTCTCGCCGGACTTCTCGATCGGCGATCGGCGGACCTACCGGCTCTTCTTCGACAACCTGAACTCGCGCTTCGCCGGCCGCGAGAACCTGACGCACCTCGCGCTCTACAAGAAGATGCCGGGGTTCATCAAGGGCCTCGACACCGAGGCGTCGATGGTCCTGCGCTTCGACCTCGCGTCGCTCGCGCGCGCCACGAACAACCTCAATCAATCGCTCTACGACGCCGGCTCGTTCATCCGCGCCTTCTATCACACGGACGGCAAGAAGGACGGCAAGAAGGGCATCTCGGTCACCCTCTGGCCGCTCGACACCGACCGCTTCCGCCTCGGCTACCTCTACGACATCTCCTGGGGCGGCACGAACCCGTTCATCAATCAATCGATCTTCCCGCGCGTGCAGGGCGGCGCGCCCGGCGGAAAGGTCGAGTACACGGGCGACAAGTGGAGCGTGTTCTTCGGCCTGAAGACCGCGACGATCGTGCAGGTCGAGCAGACGCTGACGCCGGGCACGAGCGAGGTCGAGGAGATCCGCATCGGGCAGACGAACTACGGCTTGCTCGGCGGCGGCAGCGTCGAGGTCAACGATTACCTGCACATCGACGTCGGCGGTGGTTATTTCCAGCAAGGCAAGTTCGACCTGCCGGACGTGGCGGGGCAGAGCATCTACACGCTCGGCGGCTCGACGCGTATCCTCGTCCACGACAAGAACACGCCCGTCCCGCAGTCGATCGATTTCGCGCTTTATCGGAACGACCCGAACAAGCCGATGATCATCTTCAAGCCGGAGGTCTACAACCCCGGCAAGACGACGTGGTCGCTCTCGGTCGAGGCGACGAACCTCTGGCAACGCGTCAAGGATTTCGACGTCGCCGGCGGGACCACGTTCCAGCAGGCCCGCGCCGCGGCGTTCCAGGCCAACGTGAAATCGGGGTTCTTGCGCGGCAGCTTCACGGCCATCTATCGCGACCTGCCGTACGTCCTGCGCAACCAGCCGAGCTACATCCCGTTCCAGTCGCTGCCGAACGACGCCGCGACCGCGAACGAGTTCTTCCTCGCGCTCGCCTCGGATTATTACCTCCCGAAGCCGCGGCTCACCGTCGGCCTCGGCGCGGGCCTCCAGTTCCCGTCGACGTTCTCCACCTCCACGGTGGACCAGTCGAACGCCCCGATCTCGCGCACCGTCGTCGTGCGCGAGCAGGGCAACATCGCCATCCTGCCCGTCAACCAGGGCGCGGTGCCCATCTTCCAGGCGCGCGCGAGCCTGAAATGGGACCTCTCGACGATCATGTCGGCGCTGCTCTGGCTGCAATACGTCCGCGACAACAACGGCACGTTCGTCGAGCGTGACCCGAGCGAAGGCACGGTCGCGCTCCGCAGCTTCATCAGCCCGAACTTCTTCGGCTTCGGCGCCAGCGTCTCGGCGCGCTTCTGACACGCGCGAGGCCCACGCGTGTCGCGTCGGCTCTCCATCCACCTCGACAGGCAAGACGCCGTCCACAGGCCCGGTGAGCTCATCACCGGGCGCGTGGAGCTCGTATGTCCGGAGAGCCGCCGCTGCGACGAGCTCGTGGCCTCGCTCGACTGGGAGGTCGAGAGCCGCGGCGAGCCCTTCTCCAGCCGCGGCGCGCCCGTCTTGCTCGCCGCGGGTCTCGCGCTCTCGCCCGGCGCGCCCACGCTCGTCCCTTTCGAGATCCCCGCGCCGTCCGGCCCCCTCACCTACCACGGGCATATCCTCACGGTGAGCTGGACCCTGCGCGTGGAGGCGAAGCTCGGCTGGGCCTCCCGCGAGCGCGTCGAGGCGCGGATCCTCTTGCTCCCGTGGACCGAGGAGGCGCGCGCGCTCACGGCGACGGGGTATCGCAAGGCGCCGTCGAAATACGCGCTCGTGTACGACCCGGGCCCCTTGCCGGAGGCCACGCTCGAAAAGCGGGACGAGTCGCGGACCGTGGAGCACCCCCTCGTCGGCGTGTCGCTCGCGGCGGCGAGCGTGGCGCTGCTCGTCCTGCGCGCGGGGGCGTTCACGCGGATCCTCGCGTTGCTTTTGCTCGTCGGCGGGCTCTCGGCGCTCTTCGCGCACCTCCGGCGCCGCACCTTGCGCGAGCGGCTGGGCCCGCCCGAGCTCGCCGTGTTGCCGGAGATCGTGCGGGCGGGCGAGGTGCTCACGGTCTCGGTCTCGTTCGAGCCGGGGCGGCCGGAGGTGCTGAAGGACCTCGTGATCTCGGTCTCGGCGCAGGAGGTCGTGTTGCGCCCGTCGAGCGAGCCGGACGAGCCACGCCATTACCGTCATTCCCTGCACGGCGAGCGGCGCCTGGTGGATCGGGGCAGGCTGCGGCTGCCGCCGGGCCGGGTGACCGTGATCCAGGAGATGTTCCGCATTCCGCTGCGGGGTCCGCCCTCGTTTGGCGCGCCGAACAACGAGGTGCGCTGGGAGGTCACGGCGACGGCGCGCACGGCGGACCTCGTGTCGTGGAAGCAGACGCAGCGGATCCTCGTGCACCCGCCTTCGCCCTGAACGGCGAGGAGCGACGCGGCCCTGCTCGGCCGCTCGTCGCCTCTTCCCCCGGGTGGATCGGGGCCTTATGTTCGGCCGCCAGGAGCTGCGGAACCAACGATGAGATGCCCGAACTGCCGCCAGGAAGCGCCCACCATCGCGCGAGGAGCTCGCGCGTATTGCACGGCCTGCGGCGCGCCTCGCTCGCTCCTCGACGACACGCCCGTCAACGTCGCCGGCCAGCCGTCGAAGATCGGCGGCGGCGTGGCGAGCGTGGTCGGCTGGGTGGTCCTCATCACGGGGCTCTTGCTCGCGCTCACGGTCGGCGGGTTGCTCTCGTTCTTGAGCCCGGCGGCGGCGGGGATCGTGGGCGGGTTCCTCGCCGCGATGAGCCTTCTGTTTGGCCTCGTCTTCATCCTCGGCGGCCGGATGCTCTGGAAGACGGGCAAGGAGCGTCAGCAAGGCGCGCACGAGCAGGCGGTCTTCGCGGTGGCGAAGCGCAACGCCGGGTCGGTGACGCCGGCCGAGCTGGCGCGGGCCGTGAACCTCACGGAGGCCGAGGCGGACGCGTTGCTCACGCAGATGGCGAAGCGCCCGGAGGGGCACGTCACGCTGGAGGTCGACGACGACGGGACGCTCCGGTATTACGTGCGCGACGCGGCGGGGCATCGTTTCGCGGGGCCGCGGGTGCGCGTGGGGACGGGGGCGCGCGTGGGTTCGAGCGCGGCCGAGGAGGAGGCGCTGGCCGAGGCGGAGATGCGCGAAGAAGAGGCCCACGCGCGCGCCGAGCGGCGGCGCTGACGCGCGGCGGGGCCTGCGTCGACAAACCCTCCCACGAGCGGTTTTCACGGGGGAACCGCCTCCATTTGCTTGGTGGACGTACGGCCGAAGCGTGATATCGCAACCGCGATGGACAAGCAGGAGCCCACGACCGCGGAGGTCGAGTCGCCGTCGTTCCTGGACATGCTCGGCGGGGCGCAGGACAGGCTCGCGCTCGCGCTCGGCATCGGACCCGCCGATCGCGAGGCGACGGTGAGCGCGATGCTCGCGCGTAGCCCCGGCGAGGCGGTGGGTTACTGGCTGAAGCTGCTGCTCGCGATGGGGATCGCCTCGCTCGGGCTCGTGCTCGGCAGCACCGCCGTGGTCATCGGCGCCATGTTGATATCGCCGCTCATGGGGCCGATCGTGGAGCTCGGAATGGGGCTCGCGGTGGGCTCGCCGCTGCTCGTGCTCCGCTCGTTCGCCCGGACGACCACGAGCGTCGGGGTCGTCGTGGGCAGCGCGGCGCTGCTGACGCTCGCCCTGCCGTTCCAGGAGGTGACGCCGGAGATCGCCGCGCGCACGGCGCCGACGGCGCTCGACCTCTTGATCGCGACCCTGTGCGCGATCGCCGCCGCGTACACGACGATCCGGCCCGGCTCGGACAGCGCGGGGACGGCGGCGGGCACGGCGATCGGGATCGCGCTCGTGCCGCCGCTCTGCGTCGTGGGGTATGGCGTCGGCACCGGCGCGCAGCCCATCTGGAGCGGCGCCGGGCTGCTCTTCGTCGCGAACTTCTGCGCGATCCTGCTCTTCGCGGTCCTCTGCTTCCTGGCCCTGGGCTACAGCCGGGCGAGCGCGTCGACGAGCGAGCGGATCGAGCTCGACAGGCACCAGAAGGGGCTGATCCGGCGGATCGCGCGCGCGTTGCGGTTCGTGTTCGGCCTGAAGTACGGCCCGCTGTTGCGCGTGCTCATGCCGCTCTTGCTCGTCGCGGGCGTGTACGTGCCCCTGCGCGAGGCGCTCGCGCAGGTGACGTGGCAGGTGCGGGTGCGCGCGGGCATTCATCGAATCCTGGGCACGTTGCCGGAGAACGCGGTCCGGTCGAGCGTGACGGTGGAGCGGGACGCCGTGGCGGTCCGGCTCGTGACGCTCGGGCGCGCAGAGGAGGCGTCGCAGCTCGAGAAGGACCTGACGAGCCGGATCGCGGCCATCGCAGGGACGGTGCCCAAGGTGCAGGTGATCGCCGTGCCGGACGCGACCGCGCTCGACGCGTTGACGTCGCGGATCGAGGCGTCGAAGGTGCCGGTGGTCACGCTGCCGAAGACGCCGCGGCTCGACGATACCCGCGAGGAGGTGGCGCGCGCGCTCGACGACGCCTGGCCGCCGGCCGCGGGGCCGCTCCTCAATGTGCGGGTCGTGTTCCCGGCGGGGGCGCCGATCACGTTCGAGGTCGTCCACCAGGGGCCGCAGCTCGGCGAGCCCGGCGTCGCGCTGCTCGGCGCGCACCTGTCGCGGAGCCTCGAGACCGAGGTCTCGGTGCGGGACGTGGTGATCCCCGCCGAGCCCCTCGTGGCCGAGGCGCAGGACGTCGCGCAGTTTTTGCCTCGGGCGCTCGGGGCGCTCCGTCACCTGGACGCGGCGGACGGGCTCGTCGGGTGCGTCGAGGCGCCCGTGGGCGGGTCTCACAAGCCAAACAAAGAATCGGAGTCCGCCCTCGTGGCGCTACGCGCCCTGCCGGCATTCCAGGACAAACGAATCGTGATCGGTGAAGGGGCGCAATGGAAGCTCGCCGTTTCGCGGGGGCCCTGCCCGGAGGCCGCGGCGCAAGGAGCGGCGAAGCCGGGCGCGCCGTTCGAGGGGAGGCGCTGACCCTTTCCAGCGAGCGCGGGGCCCGAAATGGCGTGACGCGTGGCGGCGAGCAAGAATGAGTCTCGCCGGAGGGGCTTGGCGCCCGGAGAGGGGTCTGTTATTCGTGGATCGCCCGGTGCAGGAAGGGGGCGGCCATGGTGCGGTTGGGGAGGTTCTCGGGGAGGTGCGGGGCGCTGTGGGTCGCCGCGTTGCTCTCGGCGGGCTGCGGGGAAGAGGCGCCGCCGTATGACGCGCTCCCGCTGCGGGACGCGCTGCGCGCGGCGCCCGAGGTGATGGCGTCGTTGCCGAAGGAGACGCGGCGCGACGTGGCGCTGCGGCTGGAGGAGTCGGCCCTCGCCCCGGTCCCCGTGGACGAGAAGCTCGTGATCCCGCCGCCCGAGGTCACGACGCTCGACGCGCTCGCGAGCGCCGCGGACGAGGCGCGCGAGGAGAAGGGCGAGGACGCGCTCGTGCTCGGCGCGATCGAGCAGGAAGGCGCGGAGATGTTCCTCGCGCCGCGGGAGGCCAAGGAGCCCGGCGATACGAGCGAGGGGCCGCCGAAGATGCGCGGGCGCCCGGGGGACACGACGGCGGCGCTCGAAGAGGCGGCGCTCCGAGGGCGCGCGGGGCGCTGGGTGAAGGAGCTCGCGGCGCGGTCGGAGGCGCAGGAGATCGTGCGGACGACGGGCCTGCCGATGGGCGCCTGGGCCTTCGAGGACAAGCTCTACGTGAATGCGTCGTGGCTCGTCGCGCTCGAAGCGCTCGAGGAAGAGGGCGCGGAGAGCGGGCCGAGCCCGGCCGTGGTCCCGATCGTAGGTTTCCCGGGGTCGAAGCCCCTGTCGGTCGATTTCAATCCGTACATGCTGCCCGACAGCGTCGAGCAATGCGCGCTCCAGGTGCAGACGACGTGCGGATGCGCGGCGAGCTCGTCGTGTGATCACGCCGTGACGGATCCGACGTTCGCGGACGCGAACGCGGAGTGCACGTGGGTGAACCAGGGCGCGTCGAACGCGGCGGCGCTCTGCGTGCTCGCGCTCATGAACATCGACGGGGTGCGGGCGTGCGTGGAGTCGGGCGGCTCGGCCTGCGCGGCGCTGCCCGTGGTGACGCGGGACGACGCGCTCGCTTTCCTGGCGAGCACGGATTGCATGAGCCTGCTCGAGCAATGCCTCGCGGACGGGACGCTGTCGCAGGGCTCGTCGGGCGGGAGCAGCGGGTCGTCGTCGAGCTGCGGGGGTTGCTCGGGCAGCTCGTGCGACGGCTGCAACGAGGATTGCTCGAAGTGCAACGACAATTGCTCGAAGTGCAATGAGAACTGCTCGGACTGCAACCAGAACTGCAAGGACTGCAACCAGAACTGCAAGGGCAGCAATTGCGCCGTCGCCCGGCGGCCCGGGCAATCGCCCGTGCCCTCGCCGGTAGGTACGGCGTTCTGGTTGTCGCTCCCCATCGCGTATCTGTACCTCCTCTCGCGACGGAGGCGGCCATGAGGAGCCTCGTCGTCGCCTGGCTCGAGCGCCACGGGCTGCCCGGGTGGCTCGCGCCCGATTACATGGTGATGGTGGGGCTCGCGGCGCTGATCGGCGCGGCCATCACGCAGAGGCTCTCGCGGCGCGACGGCGCCGACGTGGGGCTCGAAGGTCGAGCGCTCGTCGCGGCGTACGCGGGGGCGCTCCTCGGCGGATACGTCCTCGAATGGCTGCGGATGTTGCCGGAGGCCCTCGCGGCAGGATCGATCCAGCCATTCTTCCGCGTGGGGCGCGCGGCGTACGGGGGGCTGCTCGTGGCGGCGCTCGCGGCGGCGGTGGTGCTGCGCCGCGGGGGCGCGAAGGCGCTGCCTTTCCTGGATCGGGCCGTCCCGCTCTGCGGCATCTCGTACGGGCTCGTGCGGACGGGCTGTTTCCTCGCGGGTTGTGATTACGGCAAGCCCACGGCGGGGCTCTTCGGGGTGCGATTCCCGGTGGACAGCCCGGCGGCGCTCGATCACGCGGCGCTCGGCTGGATCCCGCGCGGCGCGCCGAGCCTGCCCGTGCACCCGACGCAGCTCTACGAGGCGGCGGTGGGGCTCGTGGCGGCGGCGCTCGCGTCGTTGTGGCTACGCGGGCCGCGGCGCGACGGGCGGGCGTTCGCCACGTGGATCGGCCTTTACGCCGTGGGGCGGTTCCTGGTCGAGCTGCTGCGCGGCGACGCGTCGCGCGGGACGTACGGGCCCTTGAGCTCGGCGCAGGTGGTGTCGATCGTGCTGCTCTTCGGGGTGGGCGCGGCCGTGCTGCTCGCCCGGCGTGGCCCGCGGTTGTCCCTGGCCTCGGCCATGCTGGCGGCGGCGCTGCTCCTGCCCGCGGAGGCCTCGGCGCAGCCGGCGCAACCGGCGCAACCGGCGAAACCCGCTGCTTCGACCGGACAACCCCCGCCGCCTCCCGCCGGAAAAACCCCTCCTCCGGCCGCGACGCCATCCAGCGTCCCGCCGCCGCCGCCGCCGCAGGGCGCGAAGCCCTATCCGTACCCATATCCGCCTCCGCAAGGCGCGGCGCCTTATCCGTACCCTCCCCCCTACCCGTATCCGCCGCCTGCGCAGGGCGCGGCGCCCTATCCCTACCCTTACCCCTACCCGTATCCGCCGCCTCCGGGCGCCGCGGGCTCGACGCCCGTGAGATCGGTGCCGGCCGAGGAGCTGCCGCCCGAGGAGAGGCCCGCGGATCCGCAGAAGGATTACAACAAGCGACGCTTCGGCATCGGGCTCGCGGCCGGCGGGTATTTCGCGCCGGGCAGGTTCGCGGTGAAGGACGGCGCGCTCGTCGACCTCGAAGCCACGTTCCGCGTGGCCACGGGGCCGCGGCAGCGCATGGAGGTGGGCCTCGAAGGGCGCTTCGTGGGGACGGGCGACGCGACACAATGGGGGATCGGCGTGCCGATCCGGTTCGTCACGGGCCTCGGCCGGTACGCGGAGCTCGAGGCCACGGCGCTGCCGTTTTACACGCGCGTGGTCTTCGACGCGCCCTACTTCGAGCCGGCGAACGGCTTCGGCTCCCGGTTCCAGGTCGCGTTCGGCTTCCCGCTCACCTCGCATTTCGCCATCGGCTTCACGCCCCTCGGCTTCGCGGTCATGGGGTCGGGCAGCGTGAACACGCTCTTCACGTACGAGCCGCGATTCTGGCTGAAGGTCGCGCCGCTCTGAGGCAATGAGATGACGTCTCGACCCGCGCGGGCCGCGCTCGCGCTCGTGGCCCCGCTCGCCCTCTTGCTCCTGCCCGCTTGCTCGGACGACGCCGAGCCCGTCCCGCCGCCCGAGCTCGATATCGCAGGCCGGCTCGCGGCCATCGCCGGGATGACCGTGACCGAGCAGGTCTCGGGGATCGAAGGGTATCGGTACTTCGTGATGGAGTACGAGCAACCGGCCGATCACGGCGCGCCGGGCGGGCCCACGTTCGCGCAGCGCTTGCTCTTGCACCACAGGGACGAGGCGGCGCCGTTCGTGCTGGGGACGTCGGGGTATTTCGTGAGCCCCACGCGGCAGAGGCTCCGTGAGCCGGCCGCGTTGCTCCAGGCGAATCAGCTCTTCGTCGAGCAACGGTTCTTTTCGCCCTCACGGCCGGAGCCTACGGACTGGTCCCGGCTCACGATCGAGCAGGCGGCGACGGACCATCACCGCATCACCGAGGCGCTCAGGCCGATCTACACGGGCAAATGGATCTCGGCGGGTGCGAGCAAGGGCGGGATGACCTCCGTCTACCACCGGCGGTTTTTCCCGGGCGACGTCGACGGCACGATCGCCTACGTCGCGCCGCATAGCCTCGGCACGGACGATACGCGATACCTGGATTTCGTGGCGTCGCTCGGGGAGCCCACGTGCCGGGACGCGCTCCGCGGTTTTCAGCGCGAGGTGCTCCTGCGGCGCGAGGGGATGCTCGCGCGGATGGACGCGCAGGCCACGACGGATGGATACAGCTACGAACTGCTCGGCCGGGAGCAAGCGCTCGAGGTCACGGTGGTCGAGCTCGTCTTCGCCTTCTGGCAATATTACGACGCGAGTTTTTGCGGGGACATCCCCGGGCCCGCGGCGACCGACGACGAGGTCTGGGCGTTCTTGAACGAGATCCTCGGCCCGAACTTCTATTCCGACGCGGACTTCCTCGCGTACGAACCCTACTACTGGCAAGCCGCCACGGAGCTCGGTTACCCGGCGGTCGAGGAGGCGCACCTCGCGGACCTCTTGAAGTTCCCGGGGCTCGACGCGGCGGCGACGTTCCTCGTGCCGGGGCCGGGCAAGACGCCGGTGTTCGACGCCTCGGCGATGCAGGACGTGTCCACGTGGCTCTCGGCCGAGGGCGAGAGGCTGCTCTTCATTTACGGCGAGAACGACCCGTATTCGGCGGCGGCGTTCGAGATCGGAGACGCGGAGGACAGCTACGTGTACTTCGCGCCGGGGCTCAACCATTCCGCGTCGATCGTGGACCTGACGGAGCCGGAGCGCGCCGCGGCGCTCGCGTCGCTGGAGGCGTGGACGGGGGTCACGCCGGTCCTGCCGCCCCAGACGGCGATCCGGGCGCGGAGGACGCGGCGCGATCCCGATTGAAGGGTATCAATCCGCCGTGGGCAGCTTGAGCGCGCCCGCGCCGAGCTCGACGAAGCGGGTCTTGGGGAAGGCCTTCGCGCAGGTCTCGAGCTGCCATTCGCCCTTGAAGAGGACGACGGGCTGGCCGTGCACGTCGAGCGCGCCATAACCGTAGAGCTGCGATTCGAGCTCCGCGAGGGGGACGGGCTCGCCCTCGACCCAGCGGGCGAGGTTCCAGGAGAGGCGCTCGATCCGCACATCCGCGCCGTATTCATTGAGGAGGCGGTGCTTGACGACGTCGAACTGGAGCTCGCCGACGGCGCCGAGGATGCTCTCGCCCTCGCGGCCCTCCGGCGGCCGGAAGAGCTGCACGCTGCCCTCCTGCGCGAGCTGCTCGAGGCCCTTCTTGAGCTGCTTGCGCTTCATCGGATCGACCATCATGACGCGGCCAAAATGCTCGGGCGGGAACTGCGGGAGCGGCGCATATTTGATGTTCGCGCCGTCGGTGAGGGTGTCGCCGATGAGGAAGATGCCCGGATCGAAGACGCCGATGATGTCGCCCGCGAAGCCGTCGTCGACGACGGTGCGCTCCTGCGCCAGGAATTGCACGGGGTTCGTGAGGCGAATGTCGCGATCGAGGCGGACGTGGCGGACCTTCATGCCACGCTCGTACCTCCCGGAGCAGACGCGGACGAAGGCGATGCGGTCGCGGTGGGCGCGATCCATGTTCGCCTGGATCTTGAAGACGAACGCGGTGAATCGCCCGTCGTCCGGCGCGATCGCGCCCCTGTCACTCGCGCGAGGGGCCGGCTGCGGCATCATCTCCACGAAGGAGTCGAGGAGCTGCGGGAGGCCAAAATTGGTCAATGCGCTGCCGAAGAACATGGGCGTGACCTCGCCGCGCGCGAGCTTGCCCGTGTCGAGGGCGTCGCCGGCCGCGTCGAGCAGCTCGACGTCCTCGCGGAGCTGCTTCACGCCCTCCTCCTCGACGGCCTCGCCGAGCTCGGGCGAATAGAGGTCGTGCGCCTGCATCGGCGCCATCTCGGCGCCGTGCGCGACCTGCTGGAAGAGGAACACCTGCCGCAGGACGCGGTGATACACGCCCTTGAATTGCCCGCGGACGGTGATCGGCCAGGTGATCGGATAGACGCCGATGCCGAGGACCTCCTCGACCTCGCCGATGAGCTCGAACGGATCGCGGCCGGGCCGGTCCATCTTGTTGACGAAGCTGAAGATGGGCATCGAGCGCAGCTTGCAGACGCGGAACAGCTTCTTCGTCTGCGCCTCGACGCCCTTGGCCGAGTCGAGCAGCATGATGGCCGCGTCGGTGGCCATGAGCGCGCGATAGGTGTCCTCGCTGAAGTCGGCGTGGCCCGGGGTATCGACGAGCGAGAGCAAGCGGCCCTTGTACGGGAACTGCAGGACGCTCGACTGGATGGAGATGCCACGCTCGCGCTCCATCTCCAGGTAGTCGCTGACGGCGTGCGCCCGTGCGCGCTTGGCCTTGACCGCGCCCGCGAGCTGGATGGCCCCGCCGTACAGCAGGAGCTTCTCGGTGAGCGTGGTCTTGCCCGCGTCAGGGTGGGAGATGATGGCGAAGGTCTTGCGGCGAGAGATCTCGCGCTGGAGGAGATGAGGGTCGGACACGGCGGCGCGCGCACCTTAGCACCCCGCGACGAGGGCGCGAGGGGCACGTGGCCGAGACGGACGGGCCGCTCCACGGGGCGCTGGCGGCCGCCACCCGATGAGCGGCGGCGCCACCCCCATGCGCCCGTGGTTTGCCGCGGATTCCAGGGCGTCTCGGCCTGGCACGAGGCTCGCTCTCGGGCGGCGCGTGGAAACGACCGAGCGCGGCGCGGGGCGAGCCATGGAGGGGGCCGACGACATCGACCTGATCCTCCGTCACGTCTCGCGCAAGCTGCCACGCGCCGTGGCGCGGGCGCTCGTCGATTGCGATGAGCTCGTCGAGCCTCTGGAATGGGTCGACACGCAGGTGACGTCGCGACAGCGGCGGCTCGATCGAGCGCTGCTCGTGAAGGCGGGCCAGGAAAAACGGCTGCTCCACGTGGAATGGGCGCGGACGATGACGCGCGACGTGTCGTGGCGCATCTTCGAATACAACACCCTGACGGCGCTGGCCCTGGGCGACGAGGCGCGCGCGCGGCGCGGGGCGAAGCCCTGGGAGGGGCCGCCGCGCGTCGAGAGCGTGCTCGTGCTGCTCTCGGGCCGGGACGAACCCTGGCCCGCGGAGGGTGCGTACCGGACCTCGCCGGACGACCGGCCGTTCTCCGGCGTGACCTTCCGCGTGGAGCCCGTGTATCAGCGGACCGTGGCCGAGCTCGTGCGGCGGGCGACCGAGCAACGAAGTCCGCTCTGGTTGATCTTCGCGCCTCTGGCGAGAGACGTGGACGGGGACAAACTGGCGCACGTCGTGGAGCTCTTGCGCGCGCAGAGCGCACCCTGGGAGTTCGAAGAGCTCCGCGCGGCCATGGCCGTCCTCGCGGAGACAAACCGTCGTGTGAAGGGGCTCAGGGATGTGGTACTCTCCGAGGTGTCGAAGGGTGTGGTCATGCAAAACTGGTTCTACCGAGAAGGGCGAAAGGACGGCCGGAAGGACGGACGCAGGCAGGGGCAGCTCGAGGCCCTCGGGCACCAATTCGAACGGCGGCTCGGGCGCCCGCTGACCATGCCCGAGCGACAGAGGCTCGAGAGCCGCCTGGCGAAGCTCGGCGCGGCGCGGGTGGGCGACGTGGTGCTCGAAAGGACGACCGAAGAGCTCGTCCGCTGGCTCACGCCGAAGGCGCCGAAGAGCGAGGCGTGAGCCTCGCCGCCGTCACCCCCTCACCCCCCCGCCAACCTCGGCCGCATCTGCGCGAGCCACGCGCGCGCCGCGGCCTCGTCGTCGCCGTGGAAGACGAACCGCTCCCGCGCGCCGAGCGCGGCCGTGGCGCGCATGAGCATCCCGATGGACATGCGCAGCGCGAAGCCGCCCCCATGAAGGGCGACGGCGCGGCGCGGGAGGCGAATACGATGTGACGAGAGCGCGACCTTCCGCGCACCCGCGGTCCAGGTCGTCACGCGCGAGACCGAGGCGAGGACGAGCAAGTAGGGACGGTCTCCACCAAACGCCTCGAGCGCTTCGACGAGGTCCCGGAGCTCCTCGCCGAGCTCGCCACAAAGCTCGATGTGGACCGTATCGGCCTCCTCGAACACGAGCCGGTGCGCGCCGATTCGTAGCTCCGTACCCACCGACACGTTCCCTGCTTTCGTCACCCGGCGCGGAGCTTACGCGTGTTCCGGCGCCGCCGCAGGAGAAAAAGCGCGGCGAGGGAGAGCAGGCCCGGCGAGGTCGCCGGCGCTTCGCCCGTCACCCGGCACCCACAACCGTCGTCCACGAGCAGCGGCCCGGAAAGGCCGCCGCCCGAGGAAGCCGCGCCGCCCATTCCACCAAGGCCACCAGCACCCCCCGCGCCGCCATTGCCGCCATTGCCGCCAGCGCCACCATTGCCGCCAGCGCCACCCGCGCCGCCATTGCCGCCAGCGCCGCCATTGCCGCCGCCGCCGCCATTCCCGCCAGCGCCGCCGCTTCCGCCGCCGCCACCGCTTCCGCCTACGCCGCCGCTTCCACCTACGCCGCCGTTTCCGCCGCTTCCGCCTACGCCGCCGCTTCCGCCGCCGCCGCCGCTTCCGCCGGCCCCGCCTTCCTCCTCCGACACGATCCTCGCCCGGGCGCGTATTCGATCCGTCACGTCATCAAACGCCCCATACACGACGAGCACCCTCCCGGCTGGCCCCGCATGCACGATCGACGCGCTCTCTTCGCCCGGCTCCGCGCTGATCACGAAGGGCACTCCATTCACCGGCGTCCCCTCGGCCGAGAGCCGGAGCCCCGCGAGGTCACTCGCGCCCGCGTCGCCCGTCGAATACGTGAGGACATGACCCGCGCCGTCGAAGGCCACCGAGGGCGCGCGTTCGGCCGCCGGGGTCGCGACGAGCGGCACGCCCGCAGGATCGAGGACGACCCCCGCCGTCGTCACGCGCGAAGCAAAAACGTCGGGCGCCGTGGGCGCTCGGTCGTCGGTCCAGGCGACGAGGAAGTCCGCGCCATCGTACGTGACCGAGGGGCGCGTCTGCGCATTCGGCGCGACCGCGACCGCAATACCCGCGGGGTCGAGGACGGCGCCGCTGATCGGGTCGATCCGGTAAGCAGAAATGTCGCCGCTCGGATCGACGCGATGATCGGAGGCCACGGCGAGGAAAAGTGAACCATTCGAGGCGATGTCCGATACGAACTGCGAGCCCGGCGCGGTCGTGATCGGAAACCCCTGGGGATCCTGCACCGCGCCGAAGGGAGAGACGCGGGCGCCATAGATGTCCCACGCCGTCGCCGCATGACGATCGTCGAGCCAGGCGACGAGCCAGGCGCCACCCGTGGAGGCGACCGAGGGCGACTCCTGGGACGAGATGCCCGTGGCCACAGGGAAACCGCCGGGGTCGAGGACGACGCCGGCAGGGCTCACGCGCGCCGCATACACGTCGGATTGGTTCTGCGTGGTGCGCCGGTCGGTCCAGACGACGAGGTGATTCGTGCCATCAAACGCGACACGCGGGCTCGCGACGGGACCCTGGCCGGCAGTGACGAGGATCGCCGCGGCGTCGAGGACGTCCCCCGCGGGGCTCACGCGGGCGCCCGCGATGACGCTGCCCGATTGCCGAGAATCCGCCCAGACGACGAGCCAGTTCGTGCCGTCGAACGCCGCGTCGCCGACGATCTCCGTATTGGGCTCCGTGGAGAGGAGCCGAGGCGCGTCGACGGTCGTCGTCCCCTGGCCGATCCGCGCGCCGAAGATGTCCCGATCGTCGCCGTCGCCCTCCCAGACGGCGAGGCTATGGCCGCCGCCGGGCGCGAGCGCGACGGACACCTCGTCGGCGCCCCCTTTAAGCACGGCGAAGCCCGCCGGGTCGAGGACCGTGCCCTGGGGATCGACGCGGGCTCCATAAAGGTCGTAGAGCCCGCCGCCATTCCGAAGGTCCTCCCAGACCGCGACGTAATTCGAGCCGTCCCACGCGACCGCGGGATATCGCTGCGCGCCCGCCGCCGCCGAGACGAGCACCCCCGCGGCGTCGAGGACCACGCCGTCCACCCCGAGGCGCGCGCCATAGATGTCGTAGGAGCTGCCGCTGCGGTAATCACGCCAGACGACGAGAGAGCCCGCGCCGCTGCTCGTGATGGCCGGATACATCTGGCTCGCCGCGATCGCGGACACGGCGATCCCCGCGGGATCGAGCAGGGCGCCCATCGGCGTCACGCGGGCGGCATAAACGTCCTGGCTCGTGCCGCTGCGATAATCCTGCCAGGCGACGACGAAATTCGTGCCGTCCCACGCGACCGCGGGGAAGGTCTGCTCGTTCGTGGCGCCGCCGACCTGCAGGCCGAGGGGATCGAGCAGGACGCCATTCGAGAGCAGGCGCGCGCCGTAGATGTCGTTCGAGGTGCCATTGCGAAAGTCCTCCCAGACGACGAAGACGCGGCTCGACCCTCCGGCCATGGCCGGGGCGCGTTGCGCATTCGCGGCGCCCGCGAGGACGAATGAGGGGCCGAGCGGGGCGCCGTCGGGGGCGAAGCGGCGCGCGCGGATGTCCCAGCTCGTATCGTCGCCGGGCACGCCATTCTCCCAGGCGACGACGAAACCCGCCCCGTCCCAGGCGGCGGCGGGGGCGAGGTTTTGCCCGACGGCCGGCTCGATCTCGAAGCCCTGGGGGTCGATCGGCGCGCCCGAGGGGCCCACGAAGGCGCCACGCAGGCCAACGGCGAGGCCGTCCGCCGAGGGCGCCTCCCACACGACGAGCCATTTGGATCCGTCGAAGGCGACGGCGGGGTTCTTCTGTTTGCCCCTGGAAGGACCATAGTCCGGGGCGTCGAGCGTGATTGCAGGGGAGACGATCCGGGCCGCGTGGGGCACGAGGTCGGGGAGGCGGGCGCCCACGCCAAAAAAGGCGAGGAGGAGGGTGCCTAGGCCAAAGGAGACGGAGAGGGAGCCCGGACGTGCCATGCCGGGAAGATACGATCGTCAGCGAGGTCGTTCGAGGGAGAACGTGACCGTGACGCCGACGGGATCACTGCTCGGCGCGCCGACGGCCTTGTTCTTGAGGAGCAGGCGGATGCAGGAGGCGGCCTCCTCGGTGACGCCCTTCTTGCTCTCGATCTCGACACCCTCGGCGCGGCCGCGCACGCGGACGAGGAAGCTCAATTTGATCGAGCCCTTCGCCGCCTCGAGGCCACCATTGTCGGCGATGCACTTCGTTATGCCCTCGAGGTTGTTGTTGACGAATTTCTCGGCGCGCGGGACCTCGCCGCCCTCGAATTTCGGCGCGGAGACCGTGATGAGGGGCGGAGGGCCAGGCTTCGGTTTCTCCGCGGGTTTCTCCGGCGGCGGCGGAGGTGGCGGCGGAGGCGGAGGCGGCGGCGGCGGCGGGGCCGCATCCGGGCCGGCGTCGGGCGCGGGGGGCTCGGGTTGCGGGGCGGGCGGGAGCCAGCCGGCGTCACGCTCGTCGGGGCGCAAGCAACGGACGAATCCACGGTGCGGGTCTTCGAGGGCGCCGTGGGGGCATTTCGACGGATCGTCTTCCGTTTTTCGGCCGAGCGTGTCCGCCTCCATATCGGTCGAGGCATGACTCTTCCCGACGGGACCGGCGTCCGGCATCGCAGCGCCACAAGCCCCCGCCGAGGCGAGGCCGAGCAGGGCCGCGGTGGCCATACGAAACCAGTTCGAATGCGGGCTCATCACGGAGGAACCTAGCGGCCCGAAGAGGAGAGGGCCAGAAAAGGGACGACGACAGGATTGCCCACCCGCTGGTGTACGGCCGCCCGCCGCCGCGCAGGATCGTCCACAGGCTGGCGTACGGCCGCTCGCCGCCGCGCAGGATCGTCCACACGCTGGCGTACGGCCGCCCGCCGCCGCGCAGGATCGTCCAAAGGCTGGCCTACGGACGATCCCCGCCGCGCAGGATCGTCCAAATGCTGGCCGACGGACGATCGCCGGCCGACAGGAGGAGAGGTGGGCTACTTCCCGAGCGCTTCCGCCCGGTTCACGATCCGCGGGGTGATGAAAATCACGAGCTCGCTCCGGGTGTCGCTCGACCTCCGGCGCTGGAAGAGCACGCCGAGGATCGGGATGTCGCCGAGCACCGGGACCTGGTCGAGGTTGCGGCCGGTGTTGCGCGTGAAGATGCCGCCGATGACGGCGGTGTGGCCGTCCATGATGAGAAGGTCGGTCTCGGCCTCGCGCTTGAGGATGGTGGGATCGCCGCGGGCCGAGGTCTGGTTGAAGTCGGGCTCGTCGCGGTTGATCTTGACGTGCATCGCGACGCTGCCGTCGCTCGTGACGTGAGGCTTGACGAGGAGCTGGAGCTTCGCCTCCTGGAACGTCGTCTGCACGCCCTGCGCGCTGATCTGCGAGAACGGGATCAACGTGCCCTGGCTGATGCGCGCCTCGCGGTTGTCGAGCGTGAGGATACGCGGGCTCGACACGATCCGCAGAAGGCCACTCGCCTCGGCCGCCGAGAGGCGAACGGCGAGGTTCACCGTGTTGTCGATCGAGCCGAGGCTCAGGCCGAGCGCGCCGCCGAGGCCCGTGCCCGTGATCGCCGGCAGGTTGACCGCGAAGTTCGGGTTCTGGACCCGGTTCTCGAAGGGCGAGAGGCCACCCGTGGGCGTGGCCTGATCACTCGCGCCGCCGACGAGGCCGATACGCGAGGGGAAGACGAGGCCCGTGGGGTTGCCCGTCGCCGAGCTGAAGGTCGTGTCGCCGCCCCACTGGATGCCGACGTCGCGCAGGTAGCGGCTCGTCGCCTCGACGATCCGCGCCTCGATGAGGACCTGCGGCGTCTGCGTGTCGAGCGCGCGCACGAGCTCCTCCATCTGGTCGAGGTTGCCCGCGACGTCACGCGCGACGAGGACGTTGGTCCGCTCGTCGACGGCGAGCGAGCCACGCGGCGAGAGCAGGTCCTTGCCGCGCGCCTGGAGCTCCTTCGCAGCCGCGTAGTTGACCGGGATGAGGCGCGTCTCGAGCGGCGCGAGGGCGAGCTCGCTCTTCCTGCGCGCGAGGTCGAGCTCGCGCTCCTTGTTGAGCTCGGCCTGCGGCGCGACGCGGATCATGTTGCCCTGGCGGACCATGCCGAGGCCCTTGGCCTGAAGCACGGTCTCGAGCGCCTGGTCCCACGGGACGTTGCGCATGCGGATCGTGACGTTGCCCTTCACGTCGTCGCTCGTGACGATGTTGACGCGGCCGACGTCGGAGACGAGGCGCAGGACGTTGTGCACGTCGGCGTCCTTGAGGTCGAGGTCGATACGACGCCCCGTGAAGCGGCGCTGCTGCGCGATCGCCGTCGGCAAGAAGCCCGCGGCCTCTTCACCGTCGACGGTCGTCACCTTCGAGGCGCTCGGCGAAAGGACGTCCTCTTCCCGCGCGACCGTGCGCACGCGCCGCGCGGCCCCGCCGTCGGCGCCGACGCCGGAGAGCATCGGGTGCGCGGCGCTGTCCGCGAACGTGAGGACGAGCGTGTTGCCTTCACGCGAGACGACGCCGAGCGCGTTTCCTTTGGGCTCGACCTCGACGACGACACGCGAGGCGTCGCTCTTGCGGCGGTAGGTGGAGATGGCCGTGACGGTGCCGCCGAAGGCGCTCACGTCGAGCTTGCGCTCGAGCGCGTCGGGCAAGCGCACGCCGTCGAGCTCGAGGATCGAGCGGCCCGTCGAGGAGGTGACGTGCGTGAACTTCACGCTCTCGTTGAGCTCGATCGTGACGCGATCCTTGCCCGGCTGGTGCTCGAAGCGGACGTTCGTCACGGCCGCGACGCTCGCAGGCTCGGCCTTGCGCGCCTCGATCTTCGGCGCCGCGGCGGACGAGCCGAGCGCAGGCGCAGGCGCAGACGCGCGCATCGGCGCGGTGACGTCGGCGGCCACGAGGTCGACGACGAGGCCCTTCGGCGTCGCGGTGATGCGGTACTCGGCCGCGCGCGCGAGCTGCACGAGGACCCGCGTGATCTTCTTGCCGTCCTGATCGAAGGTCTGCGTGAGGACGCCGCCGACGAGAGCGTTGCCTCGCGTGAGGGCCGCAGGCGCGCCCTTGATCTCGGCGCCGGAGACGTCGATCACGAGGCGCTTTCCGCCTCCGTCGACGCGCGCGAAGAAGCGCGGCTCGTCGCTCGTCTCGACCGTGACGCGAGCCTCGCCCTCGCCGGTCTTCACGAGCTTCACGTCACGGACCTCGAGCCGCGTGTTCCCGTCGGCGTACGCGCTTGCAGAGACGAAGGAGAGGAGCGCCGCCAGGAGCATCGCGGAGCGCGGTTTCGTCAGCATGCCCCCGATGCTACCCAAAGCCCGCGAACGGGGCCTAGTTCGTAGCTATCGCCGGCCCTCGTTGTTCGCGTTTTCCGTGGGGAAGAGCGCGATCACTCGCGTGACGGGGGCGATTTCCGGGTGTGCCGGGTCCTCGCGGACGAAGACGACGTCCCCGTCCCGGATGCGGTCCACGCGCCAGTTGATCGCGACGTCGATCCCGGCCGGACCACCCGTACGCACGATCTCGGGCTTGCCCACGTAGTCGCCGACCTTGACGACCCAGCCGACGTTGGCAGGGTCGGTGAAGAGCGCCCGCGGCTGCGAGCGCGTGACGATGCCCTTGAGCTCGAGCTCGTCGAGCGCGTACCTCTCGATCACCACCTGCCGCTGCACGACGGTGCGGCCCTTGGCCTGCTGCGCGAAGACGCTGGCGAAGCCGCGGAACGGATCACGGTTCTTCTCGGTCTCGGTGAAGTCGACCTCGCCGAACTCGCGCTGCGGAAGCTCCGCGGACGCAGCGGCCTTCGGCGCCCGCGCCCCGCCGTCCGCGCCCACGCCGGCATCGAGCCCTGCGCCGGGCGGAGGTTTCGCGCTCGGAGGCGGCACCCAGAGCTCGTCCTCCTCGCAGCCGGCGGCGAGCACCACGAACACGAGCGCGACGAGGAGGAGCCACGAGGACACGCGCGGCCGCGTCACTTGCCGGTCCCCCTGCGCTTGGCGCCGTCCTTGCCGTCGAGCTTGAGCGCGCGGAAGGCGGTGCCGAGGCACTCGACCGTGACCTCGGGCTCGACGGGCTGATCGGGCTTCGCCGTGCCGCTCTTCGTCGACAGCTTCATCTGGATGTCTTCCATGTTGATGATGCGGTCGATCTGCCCCACGCCGTGGAAGAACTTGGCGATCTGGTGGTAGCGGCCGGTGAGCGTGAGCTTCATCGGCACCTTGGCGAAGAACTCTTGCGGGACCTCGTCGACGGGCGTCCAGCTCGTGAGGTTCACGCCGGCGATGGTGGCCGTCTGCTGGAGCGAGGCGAGGAACGCGGGCGTCTCGGGGTCGTCGGGCAGGATCTTCTTCGTCTGCTCGGCGCGCGCCTCGCTGCGGATCTTCTCCTCGCGATCCTTCTGGTACGCCTCCTTGATGGCCTCGGCCGCGCGTAGCTCGCCGCGGAGCGTGCCCTCGCGTTGCTTGGCGGCGGCGAGCTCGTTCGAGAGGTCCTCGTAGACGAAGACGAAGAAGAGCGCGCCGACGAGGGTCATGAAGAGCAGGCCGAAGCCGATCTTGCCCGCGAGGGGCAGGCGATCGAGCGTCGAGCTCCCCGCCGAGGGGGCTTTCGGGGCCATCAGTACCTCACCTTGAGCTGGAGCGCGAAGCTCACGAGGTCGATCTTGGCGGTACGATCCTCGTCCTTCTTCCCGGGCAGGAGCGTGACCTCGTGGAAGTACGGCGAGAGCTTGAGGCGCTGCGCGAGCTCGTAGACGTCGTTGCCGTCACGCGCGAGGCCCTCGATGCGCACGGTGCGTTGTCCTTCGAGGTACGCCGTGAGCCAGAGCCTGCGCGCGTCCCAGGCCGGGTTGAAGACGGCGAGGGGGTTGTCCTTGCGTAACTTGGCGAGTTCGTCCGGGTCGGCGGAGGGGCCCTTGCCGGTGGTCATGATCTGCGCGAGCTCGAGGAGGACGGCGGTGGGGCCGGTGCGGCCGGCCTGCAGCCGCGCGATCGCTTCTTCCCGCGCACGCAGCACGGCGAGGGCCTTCTTGATCTCGTCGTGGTCGGCGACGAGCCGCTTGATGTCGTCGATCTGGCTCTTGATCTGGGCGTTCGTGCGGTTCTGCGCGTCGAGCTCCTCGCGCTTCGCCTGGTAGAAGAGGAAGAGCCCGACGATCTCGATCAGGAGCACGGCGAGCACGACGAGCAACCACCGCTGGCTCGGCTGCGTTCCGCCCGCGCCGCGCTTGTGCGGCAGGAGGTTGATCCGGATCAAGCGCGCTTCTCCTTGTCTTTGCGCATGGCGAGGCCGAGGGCCACGCAGAGCTGCGAGCCGCGGGCGCGGAGCATGTCGGCGCTGACGTCCTTGCCCTCGACGGTGACGCGCTCGAGGGGCTGGAGCATCTCGACCTGCACGCGGGAGCGGCGCGAGATCGCGGCGGAGAGCGCGGGCAGGTTCGAGGTGCCGCCGGTCAGGTAGATGCGGTGCATCTCGGGCTCGCCGCTCGTGGCGAGGAAGAAGTCGAGCGAGCGCTGGATCTCACCGGCGATCGTGTCGCAGACGGCGTCGACGATCGGCGGCACCTGCGCCGCGGGGCCGAAGGGCTGCGCGACGCTCTGGCACTTGAGCTCTTCGGCCTGCTCGAAGGTGACGCCGAGCTGCTTCTGGATCTGCTCGGTGACGTAGTTGCCCGCGTTCGGGATGTCGCGCGTGAACGAGCTCGCGCCGCGCGAGACGATGTTGATCGAGGTGAGCGAGGCGCCGACGTTGATGATCCCGAACGTCTGATCGGCGGGGATGCCGCGGCCGTACTCGAAGAGGTTCTGGACGGTGAAGGCGTCGATGTCGAGGATGAGAGGCTTGAGCTTCGCGGCCTTCGCGACCTCGAGGTAGTCGTTCACCTCTTCGCGCTTGGCGGCGACGAGCAAGAGGTCCATCTGCCCGGCCTCGGGGCGGCGACGCAGGACCTCGTAGTCGACGTGCACGTCCTTGATGTCGAAGGGGATGTGCTGCTCCGCCTCCCACTGGATCTGCTCGTCGAGCTCGTTCTGCGTCATCAGGGGGACGGTGATCTTGCGGATGATCACGGCCTGGCCGCTGATGCTCAGCGCGACCTCGCGCTGCTTGATCTTGGCGTCGGCGAGCGCTCGCCCCACGGCCGCGACGATCGCCGAGGCGTTCATCACGTGGCCGTCGACGATGCTCTGCGGCGGCAGCGGGCAGTAACCGGCCCGGACCAACGACAGCCCTTTGCGCCCTTCCTTGAGCTGGCACACCTTGATGGCGCTCGAGCCGATGTCGACGCCTACCAGGTTGTTTCCGTCCGCCATCGAATCAGTCCTCGGCCTCTTGACTGCGGCGCAGAGGCGCGCCGCCGGGCAGACCCCGGGAGAGGGTCCGAGCCAGCATCGCACCCCGGCCAATCCCCGGGCAAAATAGTGCTTTACGCATCGAACGGTTCCGCGTACCGAAGGTAAGACAGCCTGGGGTGCCCAATCGTATCGAGCACCCCGATAACGTTGAACGCATCACACATGGACGCTTTCGCCCCGACACCGCGCCGACGATCGTTCCGGCTCCGCTGCGTGGCCTTGCTGGCCGGCGCAGCGGCGGCGCTCCTCTCAGTATACGCCGAGGCGGGCGACGTCGTTCATGTCGTGTCCAGGGGCCAGGTCCTCGTCCACATCGCGAAGCGGTACCGCACGACGGTGGAGGCGATCCGGGCGGCGAACGGGCTCAGGCCCGGTCAGTTCCTCAAGCCGGGCCAGGAGCTCGTGATCCCCGAGAAGGGGAAAGAGGCGGAGGCCGCGAAGAAGGCGGCGGCGCGGCGAGCATCCAAGGAAAGCGGCGGCAAGAAGGGCGCATCCGCGAAGGAGAGCGCCGCCGCGGGCAAGGGGAAAAAGAAGGGCGAGGCCAGGCCCGCGAAGCCGATGCCGCTCGTCATGAAGCCGAAGCGGCCGGGCTTCGTGAAGATGGTGCGGGGCAGCGAGCGTCTGGAGACGCAGCTCCTCACGAAGCACGGGCGGCTCGTGCCGTCGGCGTTGCCGAAGCTCGGCAAGATGATGCGGCACGCGCAGTCGGGGGCGAAGATCGCGATCGATCCGCGCCTCGCCACGCTGATCGGCATGGTCAGCGATCACTTCGGCGGACGCACGATCCACATCACGAGTGGCTTCCGCCCCTATTCTCCCACACAGTACACCAAGGACTCCAAGCACAACCTGGGTCGGGCGATCGATTTCAGCATCGAGGGTGTTCCGAACACGAAGCTGCGCGATTTCTGTCGGACCTTCCGCAATGCTGGGGTAGGTTACTACCCGAACAGCTCATTCGTTCACCTCGACGTTCGGACGACGAAGGCCTTCTGGATCGACTACTCCAGGCCCGGTGAGGCCCCCCGCTACGATTCCCCAGTGGCTCGAGCCTCCGCGGACGAATCGACAGCGGACGTGGATCAAGCGCCTTCGGGCGCTACCCCCGCCCCCTCGGGGTCGGGAAAAGAAAAACCCACCACGCCCCACACGCCGGCAGGTGGGTCGGGGGATACCCATCCCCCCCCTTCGCAAGTCGTTGATCCCTCAACGGGAAACTCGAACTCCCAGGATCCGACGCCTCGAAACGCGCCGAAGGCGGGTCAAGACTGACCCAGGACCCGTAGGGATTTTCCTGACTGTCCGAGGGAAATTTCCTGGTGCAGAATGCGTGGTTTAGATTCGTTTGCGGTCCTTCTCTGGAGGACGGGACCAGTGTACGTTTGGGACGAGCCGTTCCTTGCCACCTCACAGGGATGTGCCACGAACGTGGCTTACATCACGAGGTCCCTGAACAGATGCAGCAGTCCTACTTCCACCGACAGGATGTTCAGGAACGAGACGCCACCGTCATCGCCCAGGCGGATCTGAGCGGGTGCACGGCCATGGTGTCGCCCTGCGCTCAGCAACGACCGGAAGGCACGGTGGGCCGCTCGCTCCTCGACGCCCCGACGTCCGACACGCGGCCACGGCGCAGGGCAGCCCAGGAGGGAAACCTTCCGCCGGTGTGCGCCCAGACGCTCAAGAGCTACCTGCCGCTCGTGAACCAGGTCGTCACGCAGATCGCGCGGCGGCTGCCGGCGAACGTGCTCCGGGACGACCTGCTCGCCGCAGGCGTGTTCGGGCTGCTCGACTCGCTCCGGAGGAACGGCGGCAACGAGGGCGAGACGTTCGAGTGGTACGCGCGCATGCGCATCCGCGGCGCGGTGGTGGACGAGCTCCGCGCCCAGGACTGGCTGAGCCGGCGAAGGCGCGCCGCCGTGACGGCCGCGCGTGACGGCGCGACGAACCCCACGCGCCCCACGACGTGCCTCGTGAGCCTGCACGACCTCACGCCGATCGAGGAGCAGGTGCACCTCGTCGCCGAGGACGAGGACCCGGCGGCGGCCTACGAGGCGCGCGAGTCGTACCGCGCGCTCTTCCGAGCGATGGAGCAGCTCCCCGAGCGCGAGCGGCAGGTGGTCGGGATGCACTACTTCGACGGCAAGAAGCTGAAGGAGATCGGCGCGCACCTCGGCGTGAGCGAGCCGCGGGTGTCGCAGCTCCACGCGCGCGCCCTCGGGCGGCTGAAGATCTTGATCCAGCGAGCAGCGGCTTAGTTCGGTTTCGTAGGACCAACCAGCGTCGAGGCCCGGCCCCGCAGGGGGCTCTCGAGCACGTAGAGCGTGGTCTGCTCGTAACGCGCCTCGGGCAAGGTGGCGCCCCCGGCGCGGTGGACGAAGGCGTTCAGGTGCGTGCCTCGATCGAGCGCGACGACACGCGCGCAGCCGGCGTCCACGAGCGCCTCGGTGGTGGCCTCGTCGGTGTCGAAGGTGGTCGACGCGACGAGGACCGCGCCATCCGGGAGCGCGCAGAGGGCCGCGCGCGGGCGCATCGAGCCGACGACACGCGACTCGGGCAGCGGGCGACCTTCATCCGCGGTGAGAGGGAGCTCGGTCGCGTCGGCATCGGGCGTGGGCGTGAAGCTCTCGCTCTTGTCGATGCGCACGGGGCCGTCGCCGACGACGAGCACGCCGGCGCCGGCGCCGATCTTGAGGCCGATGGAGCCGTCGATCGCGAGGCCACGCGGGCCCTTGCGGCGGCCCGTGCCGAGGCCGACTGCGGCGAGGACGTGGGGGCGCTCGGCGTCGCCGAGCGTGCCGGGGAAGGTGCCGCCGAAGCGGTGCGAGAGCTCCTTCTCGCCGGCGCGGATGTGGAAAGTGAAGCGCTCGGGCGCGAACCAGGCGAGGCGCACCTGCGCGCCGAGCTTGGAGACGGTCGCGGCGAAGATGCCCGGCTGCCAGAGGGGCGCAGGTTGCGTGGCCGGATCGGGCTCCCACGTGGCGCCCTCGGGCAGCGGCGCGTCCGGGTTCGCCTTGCGCTCGACGACGTAGACGAGCTCGGTGGGCGAGCCAGTGAGCGCGCGCTCGGGCAGAAACGACATGCCGGGCACGTGCGCGCGCGCGTCGAGCTCGTCGCCCTTTCGCTGGAAGAAGCCGAGGCCCGTGGGATCGGGGCTCGTGGCGAGCGGGAGGGCCTCGCGGCAGCCGGCGAGCACGAGCGCGCGCGCGAGCAGCTCCGCGGAGAGGGCCTCGCCCCAGCCGTAGATCAGGTGGCCCGCCTCGGTCACGCCGAGCGCCGAGCGGTCGAGGAGGACCGCGTCGGCCTCGGAGAACGTCCCGACGCGGCCGGCCGTGACGAGCGGCGCGCCGGTCTGCCGGAGCGCGCGGATCTCCTGCGGCACGTCCTCGCCGAAGGGCCAGGCGCCGATCGAGGGGCGACCAAAACGATCCACGGCGAGCGTGTGCACGTCCGCGCGCGGCGGGAGGAAGGTGCGGCGCTCGACGACGAGGCCGAGCGGAGGCGTGTTTGCCGGCGGGCCTGCGGCGAACGCGGCGACGGCGGAGGGCACGTCGGCGGCCGGGATACGGCCCTCGCCGCGCAGGCCCGTGGGGATACGCGGCGCGAGGGTGCCGGGCACGGGGCGGAGCTCGAGGCGGCGGCCATCGAGCGCGACGAGGTGCACGACCGCGTGCGGGCGATCGGGATCGGGGCGGACGAACGTCGTGAAGAGCGCGGGCGGTGCCTCGGGCTTGCTCGCCGGCAAGGGATGGACGCCGGGCGCCGGGATCCAGAGGCCCTCGCCGGGCATGGTGCGCTCGCGCTTCGTGGCCACGCGCGGCGGCGGGAAGCCCTCCTCCGAGGCGGTTTCGCTCGCCGGTGGGGCCGGCAGCTCCGGCGGCGGGGACGACGTCGCCTCGCGGAAGCGAAGGGCCCTGGTGCGGAGGCTCGTGACGAGCCGCTTCACGCGGCCCGCTGCGCCCTCGCCGACGAGCTCGCGCGTGGTCGCTTCGAGGAAGCGCGACCAGGGGGTCACGTCGTGCGGGAGGCGCTGCGCCGCGAGGGCGTACGCGTCGCGCGGGCCCGGGTTCACCGAGGCATCGGCGAGCGTCACCGCGGCGGGCAGCGCGTCCTCGCCGAGGGCCATCACGAGCATGTCCTGCGTGAGCTCGAAGCGCGCTTGTTTGGGCGGCGCGCCGAAGAGGACCGCGGTCTCGCCGATGCCCCGGAGCGCGCTCTCGGAGAGCCAGTTCTCGACGGCGGCGCGCAGGCGCTCGCTGCGGGTGCGCGCCTGCTGCAAGGCCGCGTCGCCCGCGAGATCGAGGATCGTGAGCCCCTGGACGAGGCCATCCGCGCTCGTCGCGTAGGCCGCCCAGCGGCCGTGCGCCACGAGGTCGTGCTCGTGCCCGAGCGGCGTGTTCGTCAGGTTGACGACCCGGCGCACGGCGACCGGCCGACCCCCACGGGAGATCCGCACCTCGGCGCGGTAGAGGTCATTCGTCGGCGCGAGATCGGTCCCGCTTGGCCGCGCCGCCAGGAAGAGCACGCGGCGGCCGATCAAAGCGTCGTGGATCAGGCCGCCGCGCTCTTCCCAGATGAAATCCTCCGGGCCCACGGAGCCGTTCACGGAGGCGCCGAGCATGGCCGCGATGGCCTCGACGCTCCGCGCGGGGGGCGCGGGGCTCGTCGCGACGCGGATCACGAGGGCGACGAGCGTGATGCCCAGGACGAAGAGCCCTCGCGAGCGCGCGTGCGCCGCGAGGTTGTCGAGAAAAGTTCCTCGCGACGACGTCATGACTTCCGGGGGAAATTCCTTCGAGATCGGACGATCACGTGGCAGCCGTGGTGATGCCGAGGAGCCGGCGCGCGCGGTCGGGATCGACGACCTCGCGGCCGAGGCTCTTCGCGTAGGCGGCGGCGCGCGCGACGAGCGGCGCGCTGCCCTCGGCGAGGACGCCCTTCTCCAGGTAGATGTTGTCCTCGAGGCCGACGCGCGCGTGGCCGCCGAGCTTGATCGCGAGCTCGGTCATGGGGCGCTGGTGCCGGCCGACGGCGGCGACGGCCCAGCTCGCGCCGGCGGGGATCTGCGAGCGCATGAAGCGGACGACCTCCTCGCTCGGCATGATGGCGCCGGGCACGCCGAGGACGAACTGGAAGTGCAGCGGCTCGCCGATGAGGCCCTCCTTGAGCAGCGCGAGCGCCTCGTGGATGTGGCCGACCTCGTAACACTCGAGCTCCGCGACGCTGCCGGCCTCGCGGATGCGCCGCGCGATCGCGCGGATGTCGGGGCGCGTGTTGACGAAGATGTCGTCGCCGAAGTTGATCGTGCCGCAGTTCAGCGTGGCCATCTCGGGCTTGCACACGAGCGGGCCGAGCCGCTCGTCGACGCTCATGCCCACGGCGCCGCCGGTCGAGGTCTGGATGATGACGTCGGTCTTCTCGCGGATACGCGCGATCGCCTCGCCGAAGAGCTCGCTCGACTGCGAGGGCGAGCCGTCGGCGTTGCGCACGTGCAGGTGGATCACGGAGGCGCCCGCGTCGCGGCACCGAGCGGCCTCGTCGGCGAGCTCCTGCGCGGTGATCGGCAGGTGGGGCGTCTGCGCGCGCGTCACCTCGGCGCCCACGATCGCGGCCGTCAGCACGAGCGGCGACTCGGGCGGCGTGACGATCACGTGTGGCGGAGGTGTGATGAGCGGGCGCGGCTCGGGCAGCTTGGCGACGAGCTCCGGGCCGGGCGAGGAGAGCGCGGGGAGCACGAGGCGCGGGCGGCGCTGCAGATCCTTCGGCACCACGCACGTGCCGAGCGCGCGGCAGACCACGACCGGCTCGGCGAACGCGTCGGCCGCCGAGGCCGGCAGCGCGGGATCGCGCACGTTGGCGATGACCTTGCGTGCTTCGAAGGCCATCGTGCGCGACGTGTTGCCGACCTTCGTGATGACGCCGGTCGCCTCGACGTAGTCGCCGGCACGGACGGGCGCGAGGAACTCGACGGCCTCGTAGGCGCGGAAGAGGCCCTCGTCGCCGTCGAGGCGGATGAGCAGCTCCGTGGCGACATCGCCGAAGAGGCCGAGGATACGAGCGCCATCGACGAGCTCGCCCGCGTAGTGGGCGTCGTGGGCTCCGATACGGACACGAAGCGTGACGGTCAAACCTAGGCCGATGCTCATGGCGGGAGACTCAACAGTCGACAGTCGGTAGTCAACAGGGGAAACTGCGCGCCGTTGTTGGGGCGTTCAAGACACTGATGACGTACGTAGACGCGAGCAACCTGCCACACCACGTCGGGATCATCATGGACGGCAACGGCCGCTGGGCCGAATTGCGCGGCGAACCTCGTGAGGCTGGCCACAAGGCGGGCAGCGCGGCGGTGCGTCGGGTGGTCCGCCTGGCGCGGCGGCTGGGGCTGACGGCGCTGACGCTGTACGCGTTCAGCGAGCAGAACTGGGCGCGGCCGACCGGCGAGGTGGACGCGCTGATGGGGCTCTTGCGGGAATTTCTGGTCACGGAGCGGAGCGAGATCCTCGACAACGAGATCCGCCTCGTGGCGATCGGCGACCTCGAGCGCCTGCCCCCGTTCGTGCGGGAGGCGCTCGATCCGCTGCGCGACGCCTCGGGCGACAACCGCAAGATGACGCTCGCGCTGGCGCTCTCGTACGGGGGCCAGGAGGAGATCGCGCGGGCGGCGCGGGACCTCGCGATCGAGGCGCGCGAGGGCAGGCTCGATCCGCAGGCGATCGACACGCGGGCGATCGCCGCGCGCTTACCGAGCCTCGGCGTGGGCGAGCCCGACCTCATCATCCGCACGGGCGGCGAGCATCGCATCTCGAACTTCCTGCTCTTCGGCGCGGCCTACGCCGAGCTCGCCTTCACCGACGTGCTCTGGCCCGACTTCACCGAAGAAGACCTCTTCGAAGCGCTCGCGAGTTACCAGAAGCGCGAGAGGCGCTTCGGACGCGTGCTCTCGCATGTTACCTCTCCGCCGGCTTCGCCCCTCGGCGATGCGATGAGGGTTTGACCGTGGCCCGTAGCAACCTCGCGATGCGCCTGCTCTCGGCGCTCATCGCCATCCCCCTCCTCCTCGCGCTGCTCTACCTCGGCCCTGCGTGGGGCTGGGCGCTCTTCCTCGCGCTCGCGCTCGCCGTGGGCGCCATCGAGCTGTTCGGCATGACGCACCCGCTGGATCGCGCCTCGCGGATCCTCGGCGTCCTCCTGTCGCTCGGCGTGATGGCGACGCTCTGGTTCTTCACGACGAACGCGGCTGCGCTCGTCGCCCTGGCCTTCCTCCTGCCGACGGCCGCGCTCTTCATCACGCTCGCGCGGCTCGGCTCGATCGAGACGGCGGCGCTCCGGGCGATGGCGATGGGGTTTGGCCCGCTCTACCTCGGCGGCGGGCTCGGCTCGCTCGCGCTCTTGCGGCGTGACGGGCTCGACTCGGGCCCTGGCTTCGTGCTGCTCGCGCTCGTGCTCTCGTGGTTCAGCGACACGGGCGCGTACTTCGCGGGCCGGTTCCTGGGCAAACACAAGCTCTACGAGGCGGTCAGCCCCAAGAAGACGGTCGAAGGCGCGCTGGGCGGGCTCGCCGCGGCCGTGCTCGGGGCCGTCGCGGGGCACTACGTCTACCTGAAGAGCTTGCCGCTCACGCACGCCATCGTGCTCGGCCTCGTGGCGGGTGGGCTCGGCCAGGCGGGGGACCTCGCCGAGTCGATGATCAAGCGCTCGGCCGGCGTCAAGGACTCCGGCGGCATCGTCCCGGGCCACGGCGGCATCCTCGATCGTGTCGACGCGCTCATGGTGACGGGGACGTTCACGTACATCTACGTCCTCTTCTTCTGGCCGCGCCCGTGATCGCCCGCGCTCCGCGTGGATACGGATTGCTGCGTCGCACAATGGCAATTTTTTCGCGAAAACGCCGATGACGCGTGGCATCGGCGATTGACGCGCCTCAGGCGTGTCGGAGCGCGAAACAAATAATGGATTTGGGCTTTGGCACGGACTAGAACGGCCCCCCATGGATAACCAGCCGACGGTGAACACTGCCGGGTCCGTGAGCGTGCCGCCAGCCTCTGCCGAGAAGCACCACAAGTACGAGTTCTTCAAGGTCGTACAGGGTTATCTCGACGAGGCCGCCGGCGTCATCGGGTTGCCCGAGTACATCCAGACGATCCTGAGCCAGCCGAAGAACGAGATCATCATCAACTTCCCGGTGAAGATGGATGATGGGACGATCCGGCTCTTCAAGGGCTACCGCGTCCAGCACAATAACCTGCTCGGCCCGTACAAGGGCGGCATTCGTTATCACGAGAGCGTCTCGCTCGACGACGTCAAGGCGCTCGCGGCGATGATGACCTGGAAGTGCGCGCTCATGAACCTGCCGCTCGGCGGCGGCAAGGGCGGCGTCAAGTTCGATCCGAACAAGGTCTCGCGCGAGGAGCTGCAGCGGATCACGCGCCGGTTCTTCCATGCGCTCGGCTCGAACATCGGCCCGGACACGGACATCCCGGCGCCGGACGTCGGCACGGACGCGAAGGCCATGGCGTGGGCCATGGACACGTACATGAACACCGTCGGCAGCCTGTTCCGGCAGTCGGTCAAGGGCGTCGTGACGGGCAAGCCGGTCGCCGTCGGCGGCACGCTCGGCCGCGAGAAGGCCACGGGCCAGGGCCTCGTCTACTGCATCCAGGAGTGGGCCGAGGAGCGCGACTTCCAGCTCGGCGGCGCGACCTTGATCGTGCAGGGCTTCGGCAACGTCGGTTCGTTCACCTCGCTCATCCTGTCGCGGCTCGGCGCCTCGACGATCGCGGTGGGTGATCACACGGGCTACCTCTACAACCCCGAGGGCTTCAACCCGCACAAGCTGCAGGACTGGGTCAAGAAGAACCGCTCGATCGCGGGCTACCCGGCGGGCAAGTCGATCAGCCGCGAGGAGTTCTTCAAGATCAAGGCCGACATCCTCATCCCCGCCGCGCTGGAGAACCAGATCGGCATCGAGGAGGCGAAGAACCTGCAGGTCAAGCTCGTGGCCGAGGGCGCGAACGGCCCTTGCTCGCCCGAGGGCGAGAAGATCCTCATCGAGCGCGGCATCGACATCCTGCCCGACGTGCTCGCGAACGCCGGCGGCGTGACCGTCAGCTACTACGAGTGGGTGCAGAACAAGCGCTCCGAGCACTGGACGCTCGAGGAGGTCGACGAGCGCCTCGAGAAGGCCATGCAGCGCGCCTACCGCGAGGTCGTCGAGCTCGCGCGGCAGAAGAAGTGCTCGATGCGCGTCGCCGCCTACGCCGTCGCGCTCCAGCGTATCGCCTCGGCCTACGGCGAGCGCGACATCTTCCCCTGATCCTCCCGGGGTAGGGGCCGTCTTTGCGGCGCGCGTGTCTTCGGACCCGCGCGCCGCTTTTTTTTCAGGCGACCACGGCCGCTCGCCCCGCCACCAACAGCGCCGTCCCCTTCGTCGCGTGCTTGTACTTCACGTACGCGAGCGCCACGACGCGCCCCGCATCGGGCCCCTTCGCCACGCTCGTCACGTTGCCGATCACCTTCCCGGCGGCGTCGGTGATCTCCGCGGAAGGCGCGAGCTCCGCGTCGCCCTCGATCGAGATCGGCACGAGCTTCTTCTTCGCGTGCCCGCGCGCTTGCAGCATGAAGACGACCTCCTGCCCGAGGTAACAGCCCTTCTGGAACGAGACCGCGTAGGGCTCGAGCGACGCCTCCTGCGGATAGTTCTCGTCCGTATAATCCTTGCCCCAGCGCCCGAGGCCGATCTCCACGCGCAGCGCCTCCCACGACGCCTCGTCGGCGACGAGCACCGGCGCGGATCCTTGCTGCCCCAACTCTTTCTGCGCCAACCGTTCGAGCGCGGCGTCCACCTTCGCGGGCTCGAACGCGAAGACCGCCCCGCCCTTGCCCGACATGTCCATGGACGCGGCGGCGAGGGCGCCGTGCGCGCGCGCGAGCGCTGGCAGCTCCTTCGCCGCGGGCCCATGCGCGACGATCCACGCGACCTCCGCGCTCGTGTCCTCGAGCTCGACATCCTCCATGATCACGTAGTGATCGAAGTGCTCGGTCAGCGCCCCGATCCGATCGCGCGGCGCGCTCACGAGGATGTGATCGTCGTCGATCAGGACACGCAGCTCGGCGAGGATCTTTCCCGTCTTCTGGACGGCGAACCCGTACGCGCCTTGCCCTGCTTTGAGCGGCGCGAGGTCGCAGGTGATCATGCCGTTCAGCCAGGTTTGTCGATCCTTGCCGCGGATCGAGAGCGTCCCGAGCTCGGGGGCGCGGAGGAGGAGCGCGCCTTCGTGGAGGGCGCGGCGGAGCGTGGAGAGGTCGTGGTCGCTCATGGCAGGGTTTCCATGGTCCCGCCGAGGGGGTGGGGCAAGGCACGAAGACCGGCGGGCGGACGCGGGCGGCGCGCCGGGCTCGCGCCATTGGATCCGAAATGTGATGATTGGAGCAGAAACCATTCAATGCGCTGAATGACGCCGCGAGCATGCCCCCGGCGCTCTCCTGCTTGAACCGCGGCGCGCGGACGGGGTACGATGGGCCCCACGTGAACGCCTCCCCGAAAACGGAGCTATTTCCTGGCTCGATTTTCCACGGTCACTACCAGATCGTGCGTACGATCAACGCTGGGGCGATGGGCGTCGTCTACGAGGTCCTCGACCAGAAGACGCGGCGGCGGCGCGCGCTCAAGGTGATGCTGCCGAGCATCATCCAGAACGAGGAGATGCGCGAGCGCTTCAAGCTCGAGGCCACGATCACCGCGGAGATCGTGAGCGATCACCTCGTCGAGACCTTCGACGCCGGCGTCGACCCGGAGACGGGCGCGCCGTTCCTCACGATGGAGCTGCTCCAGGGCGACGACCTCGCGAACCTCTTGCACGAGCGCGGCAGGTACGCCGCGGCGGAGCTCGTCACGCTCCTCTGGCAGATCGCGCGTGCCCTCGACAAGACCCACGCGGCGGGCATCGTGCACCGTGATCTCAAGCCCGAGAACCTGTTCGTCACGTACCGCGACGACGGCTCGCCGCGCGTGAAGGTGCTCGATTTTGGCATCGCGAAAATGGTCGCGCAGGCCGAGGCCGCGGACCGGCACACGCGCAACCTCGGCACGCCGCCCTACATGTCCCCCGAGCAGATCACGGGGGACGGCACGATCGGGCCTCGCTCCGACCTGTATGCGCTCGGGCATATCGCTTATGCATTACTCGTCGGGCAGCCTTACTGGATGGAGGAGTCGAAGACGAGCGAGACGGTGTATGCGTTCCTGATGACGATGATGCAGGGCGCGAAGGAGCTGCCCACGCGGCGCGCGAAGCGATACGGCCTGAGCTTGCCCGAGCCGTTCGACGCGTGGTTCGGCCAGGCGACCGCGGTGGACCCTGCGGCGCGATTCGAGCGTGCTTCCGATCAGATCGCCGCGCTCGCGGCGGCGCTCGGCGTGGATCTCCCGGACGGCAAGCCGGCCGCGCCCGTCCCCGCGAAGCCCCCTTCGAACGCGAACAAAAAGCTCGGGCTGCTCGTCGCCGTCGCCATTGCGGCGCTGCTCCTCGGCGTGGCGCTCGTCATCGTCTTCGCCCGGCGGCCCGCGGACGAGCCCGCCTCCTCCACGCATATCGCCCCTGCCGCGAGCACCCATGCGGCGCCGCCCGAGCCGCCGCCGCCGCCTCCCGCGCCGCCCACGACCACGCCCGAGACGGCGGCGTCGGCGCTCCCCTCGGCTCTGCCTTCTGGCTCGTCCCGCGCGAAGCCTCCCTCCGGCAAGGCCCCCTCGAAGCCCGCCACCAAGCCATCCTTGTATGACCAGCTCAAGACGCTTTAGCCATTCCAGGACAACCCCCTGGCTCGGCCTGCTCTCCGTCCTCTGCGCGGCATTCGTGTCGCCTCGCCCGGCGGCCGCGGCCGAGCCTGCGGTGCCGGATCCCGCGGCGCTCGCGCTCTTCGAGAGCGCCCGCGAGCTCGTGGAGAAGGGCGATTGGGCTGCCGGCTGCGCCAAGTTCGAGGCGAGCTTGATGGTGTATGCCGCGCCGAGCACGATGCTCAACCTCGCGAGGTGTTACGAGCACGAAGGCAAACTCGCCAAGGCCTGGAGCGCGTACAAGCGGGCGCTCGTCCTCAATCAGGAGACGCCCGGCGCCGAGCGAAAAACCGCGCTCGAGACGATCGCCAAAGAGGGCATCACCCAGATCGAGCCGAAGCTGCCGCGCGTGAAGCTCACCGTCACGGACGCGCCCGTCGGCCTTTACATCACGCGCAATGGCCAGGAGGTCCCGCGGGCCATGCTCGGCAGCGTCATTCCCGTCGATCCGGGGCCGCAGACGATCGCCGTGCAGGCGCCGGGGCATCGCGCGTTCCGCAAGTCCTTCACCGCGACCGAGGGCAAGACCGAGGACGTCGTCATCACGCTCGTGCCGGAGGGCGACGCGGACGCGCTGGGGGGCGGGCGTATCCCGGCGTGGGCCTGGGTCGCGGCGGGTGGCAGCGTCGCGCTCGGCGTGACGGCGGCGGCGTTCCGCATTGACCAGGCCTACATCGAGGGGCGGCAGGAGGCCCTCTGCAAAGGCGACCTCGCGCGCGGGTGCCCGCCGCGCTCCGAATACGATCCGACGGACGACAATGCCCACAAGCGGCGCAATTTCGGGCTCTTCGTGGGCTTCGGCGCCGGGAGCGTGCTCGCGCTCGGCGCGGCCGTGACCGGGTTCGTCATCGGCGCGAAGACGCCCGCGCGGGGGACGGCGAAGGGGCCCGTCGTCGTCCCGCTGCTTGGTCCGAATGTCGCGGGAGCTGCCATCGGGGGTCGATTTTGATGAAACGTTTCCTTGTTCCGGTCGCATCGGTCCTCCTCCTCGTTTCGGCGTGCCTCACGCCGGACGCCGTCCCCTCCCCTGAGCGCCCGGACGCGGGCATGGGCGGGGGCAGCACGCAGAGCAGCTCGTCGAGCGCGGGCGGCGGCGGCGCGGGCGGATCGGGCGGATCGGGCGGCGCGGCGACGGGGGATGTCCTCTGGGGGAAGGGATTCGGCAAGGACCTGGTCTACAACCACCGCGGCGCGGCCGTCGCCGTGGATCCGACGGACGACGCCATCTACCTCGCGGGGACACACGAATCGTCGTTTTCGCTCGGCATGGACGACCTGACGCACGCGGGGTTCACCGACATCTTCCTCGGCAAATTCACCCCCGTGGGTGAATTGCAATGGGCCTTTCGGGCCGGTGACATTCTCGCGCAGCACGTCCAGGCGGCCGCCGTGAGCGCCGATCGCCACGTCTTCCTCGCCGGCGGCTTCGAGGGGGAGCTCGTGCTCCCGAACGGCGTCACGCTCCCGAGCACGAGCGGCTACGCGGACGTGTTCGTCGCGAAATTCGATCACGAAGGAGCGACGTCATGGGCGAAGGGGTTCGGGGACGGCTCCACGCAGGCGAAGGTCGCGACGGGCCTCGCGGTCGATACGAAGGGGCACGTGGTCCTCGCCGGGTATTTCAGCGGAACGCTCCAGTTCGCGGAAGGCCAGTTCATCAATACGATGGACGGCGGCCGTGACCTCTTCCTCGCGAAGCTCGACGTGGACGGCAATGTCCTCTGGGCCAAGCGCCTGGGGGATGGCGACGCGGGCGACGGCTCGCCCCCGCTGCCTCGTGTCGTGGTGGATCACGAGGACAACATCGTCGTCACGACTTCGTTTGCGGGCACGATGAACCTCGGCGGACCACTCGCCCCGGTGGGCAGCGTCGGCGGCAGCGCCATTCTGCTCGCCCGGTTCGCCCCCGACGGCGCGCCGCAATGGCAAGAGGTCTTCGGCGCGGCGGACGCCGAGCAACACGCCCGCGCACTCGCCGTCGACTCGAAAAACAACATCCTCCTCACGGGCGACATGGCCGGCACCGTCAGCTTCGGCGGCGAGCCCCTCTCGACCTCCGCGAATACGGACGCGGACCTCTTCGTCGCGAAGTTCGTCCCCGACGGGGCGCACGTCTGGAGTTTCCGCGCAGGCAGCGTGGGATCGCAGGAAGGAAAGGCAATCGCCGTGGACGCGGCGGACAACGTGATCGTGACGGGCAGTTTTGCCAACGTCCTGCAGGTCCCCGGGAGCGAAGCGCTCCTGAACAGCAAGCTCGGCGCGAGCGAATCCGATCTCTTCGCGCTCAAGCTCGACGCCGGCGGCACCTACCGATGGGCCAAGGCATTCGGGGACAGCGCGGAGCAGAAGTCCGAAGCGGTGGCCGTCGACCGGGAGGGGAACACGATCTTCGCGGGATCTTTCCAGGGGAAGATCGATATCGGCGCCCAGGTTCTCGAGAGCACCGGCAATGACGATGTGTTTTTGATCAAGCTCTCGCCGTGAACCAAACGGTCTCCATGCGAATCACGTCGCTGCTCCTCTTGCTCCCGTGCCTCGCCGCGTGCCAGGCCAGCGCGCCGACGCCGCCCGTGCAGCCGCTCCCCGTGCCGACGCTGAAGGTGGTACCGGCCGTCCCCTACGACCTGCCGCGGGCCGCGGAGTGGGCGGACGTCGTCATGGTCTCGAATGTCGGGCTCGACGCGAATGGCGCGATGACGCTCGATGGGAAGCCGATCTCGTCGGACGACGCGTTCCGGAGGGCGGCGACGCGCGCGCGTGAGCAGACCCCGGATCTCCGGATCCTCATCCACGCCGACGCGCGGGTCCCGTGGCGATACGTCGTGCACGTGATGACTCTCCTGAAGCAATCCGGCATTCAGAGGTTCGCCTTCGGCGTCGTCAAGCCGAGCACAGGCGCCCTGGCCCTGGGCAGCCCACCCCCCGCGGCCCCGAATGCGTGGGATTGCCCCTTCCCGAAAGCGGCCGACGCCGCAGAGATCGACGAGGCCACCGTCGTGCTCACGGTCGCCGTGAGCGCCGAGGGAGCGGCGGAGTGGGTGCAAATCAAGAGCGACCCGGGCCACGGGTTCGGGATGGCCGCGGCGCAATGCGCGATGCTGAGGAGATACGCGCCCGGGCGTGACGACGAGGGAAGACCCAAAGCGGCGGTGACGCCGCCGATCCGGGTCCGGTTCATGCGATAGGGCCGAGCGGCCGCCCTATTTCTTTGCCTTCGCCGCCTTCGCCGCGCGGTTCGCGTCCTCGCGCCGCTGCTCGAGCTCGTCGAGATAGCCGAAGACCTGCGCGTCGAGGTCCCGCGGCAGGTCGGGCGAGATGGCCACGTCGTCCGCGACGGCGCCGCGCACGCGGTTGAGCAGGGCGACACATTCGGAGCGGAGCTTGCCGGCGCTCTTGCGGCCGTCGGTCCCGGCGTCGGCGCGCTGGCTGAGCAGCGTCGAGAGCTTCTTGCCCGTGGTGACATAGGCGGTGGCCCAATCGTGGAGCGTGCCGCCGTAGGCGGTGGGGAAGAGCTTCAGATCGGCCTCGAGCTCGGTCAATTTGCCCTCGCGCGTCGTCGCCGCGGCGGCCTCGTCGGCGTAGCTGTCGCGCAGCTCGTCGAGCTCGGGGATGAAGGCGGCGCGAATCCGCTTGGCCGCGGCGACGAGTATCGGATCCGCGCCGGGGAAGCGGAGATAGGCCTCGGTCGTGAAATAGATGGCCCCGCCGAGGCCATCGTACTCCCCGTCGGTCTCCTCGAGCTCCTCGGCGAGCGGACGCCCTCCAGTGAGCGCCGGCGGGAGGTCGTCGACGAGGTTTTTCTTGATGGAGAGCGCGGGTACGTAACTCTTGCCGAGCGACGACTGGGTGAGCGCCGGGAGGCGCTGGCCGAGCAGGTCGTCGAGGCCGAGCTTGAGGTCGGCGAGGTTGAGAAAGTTGAAACGTCGCATACGTGGCGCACGGTACAGGCGAGCGAGGTCATCAGCAAGCGGGAAGGCATGCCGGCAGGGCTTCGAGGTGGCTCGGGGGAGCGGCGAAGGCCTGGCGACAGGGCTTCGAGGTGGCTCGGGGGAGGTCGGAAGCTGAGCGGCAGGGCTTCGAGGTGGCTCGGGGGAGCAGCGAAGGCCTGGCGACAGGGCTTCGGGGTGGCTCGGGGGAGCAAGGAAGGCCTGGCGACAGGGCTTCGGGGTGGCTCGGGGGAGCGGCGAAGGCCTGGCGACAGGGCTTCGGGGTGGCTCGGGGGAGGTCGGAGGCTCGGCGACGGGGCGTGGAGATGACCGGGGTGACACGTGTCCGCTCAGCCCCCCGCCTCCTCCCCCATCACGACCGGACTCCCCTCCCCCACCTTCATCCAAACCGCGCTCTGCTCCCCCTCGTAACAGACATCCCCTTCGTGCCGGAACTCGAACGCATACCGCACGAACTGCTTCGTCGCCCCTCGCCGCCCGCGCACCTCGCGACACGTCGCGAGGATCGGCTCGCCCGGCGGCACCAGCTTGCGGAAGACCACCTGGTAGAGGTGCGTCCCGTAGCCGATCCAGCCCGCCGCGTGGCGCATTTCGTGGAGGTAATACGAATGGATGAAGCCGAGCATCCCCGACGCGTGCACAAGCGTCCCGCCCGCCACGTGCCGCGGGTGGCGCAACGGGTGCGCGCGTTGCGAGGTCGTGAACGGCAGCGGCTTGTCCGTCGGCATCCGGCAGACGATACGTTTTTCGGCAGGGTCGAGCTCCACGATCGCGTCGAAGAGCAGGACCTCCGGGTCGTACGGTAGGTCGGCCAGGAACGCCTCGTCGAACGGCTGAAGGGGCATACGCCGCGTGGTAGCAAGGCCCCTCCCCGCGCGTCAACGCGTCTGTCGCCCCCTGTCCGGGAGCAACGCCCGCACACCCTCGTGAAGCTCCCTGCGCGAGATCATCCCGTCCTCGTCACGATCCATCAGGACGAACAGCTCGTCGACGGCGCGGTCGGCCGCCTCGCGCGCCTCCCCGGCCGTGATCGGCTCGCCCCATTGCAGCCCGATGCGCCCCTCCAGCGCGTCGAGCTCCTCGCCCGTCATCCGCCCCGTCACCGCGCCGAGCGCCTGGGACAGCCCCGGCATCGACGCCGTCGTCGCTTGCGCCTCCTCGGCCGAGACCACGCCGTCCGCGTCCCTGTCGGCCTCGAAGAAGATCGCGCCCACGAGCATGTTGAGCTGCGTGCTCGCCTCCGACCGATCGATCCTCCCATTGCCGTCCGTGTCGAGCCCGAAGAATGCGTGATCGAGCAGGGTGGGCTCCTCCGGCCCTTGCCCCTGCGCCCCCGCCACGCTCGCCGCCGCGATCGTCGCCAGCACGACGAGCCCCTGCGCCAACCTCCGTGATGCCATGGCTCCGCCTCCCTGAACGGGCAAAAGGGGGAGCCAACGCCGAGCGCGTCGCCCCCCCGCATTACATGCGTGAGATCCGGAGCTACCGCTGCTGCTGCGGCGCAGGCGCAGGCGCAGGCGCCTTGCGGATCTGGACCTCGAGCCGCACCTGATCACCCTCGTTGTAGTTCTGGAGGGACGCGGGCGGGAAGCGGAACTCGAGCTCCCCGTGCTGCTGGGTCTCGACCTTCAGCTTGCCTTCCTCCCGGTCGATGTTCGTGATCTTCCCGGTCATCTGCTGGCGGCTCACGCCCGCCTGCTGCTGGGCCGGCTGCCCCTGCTTGTACTGCTGCATGCCCTGCTGCTGGCCGGCGCCTTGTTGCTGCTGCGCGCCGCCCTCGGCCATCGCGAATCCGGCCGTCGCCGTGAGCGCGGCCGCGGCCATCAGACCAAAGAGCTTCTTCATGGTTGTCGTCTCCTCCGACCCATTCGACCCTCGAGAAGCCGGGCCATGACGAGCCCGGTTCCCCCCCCGAGGTCCCGGTGGGCCTCCACGCTCCCGCCTCGCAACGGTGGTGCCGTCCGGAACCGGGACGGATTTCGGACGCCCGCTCGGCGCTCGGCGCGGCCGTCTGCGCAAACCGGAGACGCTCGGTCGCGTAGCCTACTTTGCTCCACCCCAGAGACCGTTTGACGGCCCCCGGCTGCCGGCGTAAGCCCTTTCCATGACCAGCGCAGCTCGTCGCTGGCCCTCGGCTCTGGCGCTCGTCGCCTCGCTGATCGGGCTCGTCTTTGGGGGGTTGTCGACGCTCGATTATTCGAGGCACCTCGACCGCCAGGTCCACGACATTCACTGCTCGTTCATCCCCGGGCTCGCCGCGGGCGGGGCGGGGGAGAGCGCTTGCCGCGCGGCGATGTACAGCCCGTACTCCGCGCTGTTCCGCGACAGGTACTGGGGCGGCGTGCCGATCTCGCTGTTCGCGGTCGGCGCCTTCGCGTTCCTCGCGGCCTACGCGCTTTACCTCCTGCTCGCGGGCCCCACGGCCCCGCGCCGCGCCGCGCAGTTCTACGGCGCCGTGAGCCTGACGCCGCTCGTCGTCTCGGGCCTGATGTTCGCGATCTCGGCGCTGAAGCTCGGGCAATATTGCAAGACGTGCGTGGGCATCTACGTCGCCTCCGTCCTGCTCGCCGTGGCCGGGGTCGGGATCCTGCTCGACGCGCGGGCGAAGGGGGCGGCGCCCGCGGCCGAGGGGGGCGCGGAGGGCGCTCCTGCTGCGGGGCGGCCCACGGGCTCGCTCTGGCTCGTGCCGGCCTGGCTCGTGGCGCTCGGGGTCTTCACGATCACGCCCGCGTTGCTCTACCTGAGCGCGCTGCCGAGTTACGCCTCGTACATCAGCGGCTGCGGCAAGCTCGCGAAGCCCGCCGAGGACAATAGCGCGCTCCTGCGGCACACGCCGGCCGGGGCGAGGCAGCAGGCGACGCTCTTCGTCGATCCACTTTGCCCGACCTGCAAGGCGTTCCACCAGCGCCTCGAGGCCGACGCGATCTTCGAGCGCCTCGACACGACGATCGTGCTCTTCCCGCTCGACAACGAGTGCAACTGGATGCTCGACCGCCCGCTGCACCCGGGGGCCTGCCTGGTCTCGAAGGCCGTGCTTTGCGGGGAGAACCGCGCGGTGGACGTGCTCGCGTGGGCCTACGACAACCAGGAGCGGCTGCTCGAGGGCGCGAAATCACCGGCGGGCCTCGCCACCGTGCGCTCGGCCATCCGGGAGAAATGGTCCCACCTCGACGCGTGTATCGATTCCAAGGAGACGAAGCTCCGGCTCGACAAGATGCTCCGTTACATCGTGGACAACAAGCTGCAGGTCTCGACGCCTCAGCTTTTCCTCGGCGACACGCGGCTCTGTGACGAGGACAGCGACATCGGCCTCGCCTACAGCATCCGCAAGCTCGCGCCGAACCTGGGGATGCGATGAAATACGCTGGAATCATCGGAATCGTGGCGGGCTGCGCGCTGCTCGTGGGGTCGGCGGCCGGGGTGCACGCGGAGGTCCGGTCCTCGGCGGAGCGGCTGAAGACGGGGATCGCGGAGTCGGTGAAGCCGGCGGTGGCGATCGCGAACGACGCCGAGGCCTCGTATTGCACGCCCAAGTTCAAGGAGGTGCTCGCCCGGGTGATCCACGCGTGTGGGCTCGAGGGCGGGGCGGCGCGGCGGGGCTGCCAGCCGGCGGACGTGAAGACGCTCGCGTCGATCAGCGACGACGATTTCAACGCGCTGTTCACGCCGCTGAAGGAGCGCGGGGGCGTCGTGATGTTCGACGACGGCTCGGAGAAGCTCGACGAGGACGGCAAGAAGATGCTGGAGGACCTCTGGGTCGAGCGGAAGGGCGCCCGGTATTTCTTCATCGTCGCCCGCGCCTCGAAGACGGGCACGCCGGACTTCAACCGGTCGCTCTCGCACAAGCGGGCGAACAGCGCGTTTTTCCACGTCGGCGACAGGTTCAAGGAGCCCGACCTCGACAAGCAGGTGGGCCTGCTCTGGCTCGGCAACGAGTTCGCCCAGCTCGGCAAGGATTATTGCGAATGGAACGTCTCGCGGAAAGGCAAGCCCTGCGCCGCGGAGGCCATCAACCGGAGCGCGTTCGTGTCATGGGTCGACTGTCAGCTCTGATTCTCCCGCTCCTGCTGCTCGCAGCATGCGAAAATGGAGGGGCGGAGAAACCCGCGCCGCCCGTGACCGGTCGTAGCAATGCGGTCACCGCGCCGAATGGCGGGGGCGCGACGAGCCCCGCCTCGGCCGCGCCGTCCACGAAGCCGGCGACGCCCGCCGCGCCTCGCAAGCTCTGCGCCGACACGACGGCGCGCCCGGCGCCGAAGGGCGCGTTGAAGACGGCGGCCGCCCCGGGGGCCGCGGCGCTGCCGGCGAACATTTCGTTCGGCGTGGGCAAGTGGGTCTGGGTGAACCTCTGGGCGGCCTGGTGTGGGCCGTGCAAAGAGGAAATGCCCCGGCTCCAGAACTTCCAGAGCCGGCTGCGCAACGCCGGGGTGATGATCGACCTCGCGTTCGTCTCGCTCGACGACGACGAGCGACAGCTCGCCCGGTTCCTGGAGGCGCAAGGCCAGGCGGGCGTGCGCGCCTCCTACTGGCTGCCCGAGGGCGGCGGGCGGGATAGCTGGACCGCGGCGCTCGGGGTCAAGGACGCGGGCAACCTGCCCGTCCACGCGCTTTTCGCCCCCAGCGGTCAGCTCGCCTGCCTGATCCAGGGGGCCGTCGAAGACGGGGACTACCAGGCGATCGTCGACATCGTCGGCGGGAAAAAATGACGCGCGGCGCAGAGCGAGGTAGGGAGTAGCCCCGCCCATGTCGGAGCCCGAAAAGAACCGCGATCCCTTCCAGCTCTGCGGCACCACCATCGAGGGCAAGTACCGCGTCACCCAGGTGATCGGCGACGGCGGCTTCGGCGTCGTCTACCGCGGCGAGCACATCGGTTTCGGCGAGAGCATCGCGATCAAGTGCTTGAAGCTGCCCGCGGAGCTCGGCGAGAAGCAACGCGCCCAGTTCCTCGAGCAGCTCCGCGAGGAGGGGCGGCTCTTGCACCGGCTCTCACGCGTCACGTCGGGCATCGTGCAGGCGCTCGACGTCGGCGCGTTCGTCACGCAGAACGGCACGTGGGTCCCCTACCTCGTGCTCGAGTGGCTCGAAGGCGAGACGCTCGGCGAGCTCATCAAGAGCCAGAGCTCGCGCGGGGGCATGAACACGGCCGAGGCGATCGGCCTGCTCGAGCCGGCGGCGCGCGCGCTCGCCGTCGCCCACGCGCAGAAGATCGCGCACCGCGACGTGAAGCCCGCGAACCTCTTCGTCACGGACGTCGGCGGCAAGCGCACCGTGAAGGTGCTCGACTTCGGCATCGCCAAGGTGCTCACGGAGCACGCGAGCTTCACCGAGGCGCTCGCCGCGACGAGGCAAGGGCCAACCGCGTTCACGCCGCGGTACGGCGCGCCCGAGCAGTTCAACAAGCAACGCGGCGCAACCGGGCCGTGGACCGACGTCTTCGCGCTCGCGTTGATCTTCGTGGAGCTCGTGAGCGCGCGCAAGGCGCTCGAGGGCGACGATCCGACGGAGCTCTACATCATCGCGGCGGATCCGAGCATGCGGCCGACGCCTCGCGCGCGCGGCGCGCAGGTGAGCGAGGCCGTGGAGCGCGTGATCGAGCGGGCGCTCAGCGTGGAGCCGAAGCACCGCTACCCCGACGCAGGCGCGTTCTGGGACGCGCTCGTCGCGGCCGCGACGGGCGAAGGCGCGGGCGCGAGCCGGGTTTCGTCCCCGGACAAACTCGCGGCGCTGCCGCCGACGATCCAGGAGGCACACGCCGACAGCCTGCTCTCGACGGCCGAGTTCGCCGAGAAGAAGCAGCTCGGCGTGGTCACGGAGCAAAGGAGCGGGGCGGGGGGCCTGCGCAGCAGCGACCCGTTCGGGCCCACCGAGGCCGCGCCGACGATCGCGAAGCCGGGCGCGAGGCCGGCCGGCGCCGACGCCACGCGGGATCGGGATCCGATGGCGGAGACGCCGCTCGGCGAGCGCTTGCCGCAGCCCTCGCAGACGGGTCCGAAGCAGCCGAGCGCGACGCCGCTGCCGACACGAGACAACACGGAGCGGACCGGGCTCGACGCGACGGGGATGCCGCAGGGGAAAAACAAGCCGGTCTGGCCCTGGCTCGTCGGCGCGCTTCTCGTGGGCGGCGGGGCGCTCGGCTACACGCTGCTCACGATGGGCTCGCCGAAGGGCAAGCCCACGGACAAACCCGTCGCGAGCGCGACCGCGAGCGTGAAAGGGAGACCCTCGGCCGTGCCGAGCCCGACGCAGCCGACGGCCCTCGCCAGCGCGAGCGCGAGCGCATCGGCGATGCCCTCGGCCTCGGCCGCCGCGCCCTTCGTGCCGCCGCGGGACATGGTCCTCGTCGCGCCCGGCACGGCCAAGCTCGGCGAGGGCCCGGATCAGCGCGAGGTGACGCTCACGAAGGGGTTTTACCTCGACGTGATGGAGGTGACGACGGGGCAGTACCGCGCGTGCGTCACGGCCGGCAAATGCCCGTCGGCGAAGCAGGTCGTGTTGCCGCCGGAGAGCGCGGCGCAGCTCATGGCGGCGGCCGACGCGGAGGAAGATCCCGCCGCGAAGGTCAAGCCCGAGGAGTTCGCGCAGGCGTGGACGCCCAAATGCAACGACACGCGCGACGCGGCCGAGCACCCGATCAACTGCGTCACGCACGCGGCGGCCGTAGCCTACTGCTCGTTCCGCGAGCGCCGTTTGCCCACGGAGGCCGAGTGGGAGCTCGCCGCGCGTGGCACGGCGGCTCGGATCTTCCCCTGGGGTGAAGGTGCGCCGACGTGCAACCGCGCCTGCTTCGATCGCAACGGCAAGTGCATCGAGGGCAGCGAGGGCGTGGCGACGTGCCCCGCGGGCGGAAGGCCCCGCGATCGCACGCCCGACGGCCTCTTCGACATGGGCGGCAACGTGGCCGAGTGGGTCGCCGACGGTTACGCGTCGCCGCCGCCCGCGGGCGCCGATCCGTTCGGCCCGACCAGCGTGCCCATGCGGGTCGTGCGGGGCGGCAGCTTCCTCGACGCGGCGAACCACATCCGGGCGAGCCACCGCATCGGCATCGTCCCGAACACGGCGCACGTCACGATCGGGTTCCGTTGCGCGCTCGACGCGCCGCCCGAGCCCGAGCCTGCGCCCACGCCCGCGCCCTGACGCACCCCGCCGCATCACGCGCGCTGGGAAAACGTTGACATGGACGTAAAAGTTGGCGAGTTTCTCTGCGCGGCGGGGGGCCTCACGGAGGCTCCCGCGGATCACAGGAGCGTGGAGCAAGATGAGCAAATGGCTACTCAGCGCGAGCGCCTTGGTGGTGCTGTCGGGCGCCTTCGGATGTACGCCGCCGAAGGTCGTCACACAGATCACGAGCGCTCGTGACCAGATGAAATTCCTGGTCGTCCAGGGGAACTCGCAGCAGGTGGTCAAGTGCCAGGTCGCTGCGGACGGCGCGCTTTCCGGATGCAAACCCATGCAGCTCGTCCTGCAGGACGAGGATTGAGAGGAGCCACCATGTCTCGTTTTCCGATGGCGATCCTCTCCCTCGGCCTCGTGGCCCTCGCGACGGGCTGCGTGACGCGCACGATCACGCGCTTCGAGGACAACCAGAAGAGCCCCGTGACCGCGCTCGAGGTCAACAAGTTCGAGAACTACCTCTTCTTCGCGAAGAAGACGCACCAGTTCTACCTGTGCCAGGACACCGGGGACAAACTGATCTGCAAGCTGTCCTGCGACGGCACCAACGACGTCGTCTGCCCGCAGGCTTCGGGCGGTTATGGTGGCGCGACGACGAACGTCCGCTGAGAAAGGAGAAGCACGATGAAATCGATTCGTATCGCGCTCGTCGCGCTGCTCGCCCTCGCCGGCGTCGCGTGTGGTCCGCCCCCGAAGATCCTGACGTCGCAGACGTTCCTCGGGCCCGAGAAGGTCTACCAGGAGCGCATCCAGAACACGGGTCAGATCGATCCTGCGACGAAGAAGCAGCTCTTCAACTTCTCCGTCACCGTTTGTGACGTGACCGAGACCGGCTCCGCGAATTGCAAGGAGACCAAGGTGCTCGACAACGTCCTTCCCGAGAGCATTTACTGAGGAGGCGCGGTTACCATGAAGAAACTTCTTTGGGCCTGCGCAGCGCTCTGCTTGCTGACGGGCGTGGGATGTTCGAACCAGGTCCGTTACCGCACGGCGGGCCACTGGATGTCGACGGCGGACGGCAAGCCCGTCCTCTACCAGACCTACCTCGAGGGCACGTGCTCGAGCGGCTTCGCCGGCTTCGGCCGGGGCTGCTCGGACTCGAACTCGAAGCTCAAGCGCTGCACGCTGAACGACGACAACACGCTCGCGTGCGTGGACGACACGACCGCGAACGCGATGCTCAACAAGGACCTGCCCGAGCGTTGATTCCAGGCTCGAGAGCCTAACGAATCAGCTCGACGTCCTCGTCCCACGGGGCTCCGTCCCGGAGCCCCAACGTCTCCTCCCGCGCCGACAAACACGCCTCGCTGCCCGCCACGAACGCGCGGCAGTTCTCGGGGCGAATCTCGTATATCGTGCAGAGCTTGTCGGAGCCGAGCAACTGGCATCGGCCGTCCTCCGCGAAGCGCAAGCTCACGCGCCCGTCGCGGGTCCGCTTGACGTAGGCCCGGCGGGTGAGGTCGATGCGGCCGGCGGCGCGGAAACGCGCGAGGTCGTTCTCGTCGAGTCGCACGTCGGCGTCGTGGCAGCAGGCCGCGCACGTCGTGCAATCAAACGGGACCCGGCGCCGCGGCTCCTCGTGCATCGCATCGCGCACGCACCAGTCGAGCACGGCGCGCCGGAACTTCGGCCGGATCCGCACGAGCGCGAGCCCCTCGGCCGGGCCCGTCTTCACGCGGCGGAAGCGCCGCTGCTCGATGGAGAGCAGGGCCCAGAGCCCGAGCTCGGAGAGCTTTCCCCGTTCATCCAGGCCGAGCAGGACCTCCACCGTGTCCCGCTCGTTCACGATCGCCGCGTGCCCGCCCGCGCGCACCCAGGCCGCGGCGCGCGCGAGCCAGCGCGGTCGGAATCTGCGCCAGACGGGACGCTCCACGGGGGGTGCCGACATACGGAGGCCCTATAACTCGCTCGGCGGCGGGGCGGGACCTTTTTGGCGTTCATGATTATGATCCGAGCGATGCCTGACGAGAGCTCGGACCCATCGACGCGGAAGATCTTCATCATGAAGACGGGCGAACCCGTCCCCAAGGTGCGCGAGCGCCGCGGCGAGTTCGCCGACCTCATCACCTCCGCCATCGGCGACGCCTGGAGCGGAGGATATGCGACCTTCGACGCCCGCGAGGACGCGCCGCCGGACCTGCGGGAGGCCGCGGCGATCGTCATCACGGGCTCGGCGGCGAACGTGCCCGACCGCGAGCCGTGGATGCTCGCCGCGGAGAGCTTCCTGCGCGACGTCGTGGGCCTCGGCGTGCCGACATTCGGCATTTGTTTTGGACACCAAATACTCGCCCAGGCGCTCGGGGGCGAGGTGCAACGAAACCCGCGCGGCCGCGAGATCGGCACGCGGGCCATTCACAGGCTCGAAGACGACCCGATCTTCGACGGCATCCCCGACGTCTTTTCGGCGAACGTCACGCACGTGGACACGGTCGTGCGGCTGCCGCGCGGGGCCGTCGCGCTCGCGAAGAACGACCTCGAGGACCACCACGCCATCCGCTTCACCGAGACCTGCTACGGCGTGCAGTTCCACCCCGAGCTCGATGCCGACGTGATGCGCGGCTACATCGAGCACCGCTGGGAGACCCTCGCGAGCGAGGGGTTCGTGGTCGAGGCGCTGCACGCCACGATCGAGGAGGCCGAGCTCGGGCGGCGCACGCTCCTGAACTTCATCCGCCACATCCTCCCGCGCGCCGCCCGCTGACGTTACGTCAGGGGTGCAAAAAACTGACTCGCGAGTCATGCCCGGACGAACGGCGCGACGAGGCGCATGACCGGCCGGTCTGCGGTGCCGGAGAGGCGCTCTAGGCGCTCGCGGGGCGGCGCTTGCGGGGCCTCTTGGCGGGCTTCGGGGGGGCCTCGGCGGGCGCTTCGAGGGCGTGGTCGATCCGCAAATAACCACGCTGCAGGAGGCCGAAGAGCTGGTCGACGAGCTGCTCGCGGGGCCAGGCCTGGCCGCGATCGGTGCTCTCGGTGAAGATCTCCTTCAGGGCGCCGATGGTGAAGGTCGCGAAGATCGAGGTGTCGCCTTCGGCCACGATCCCGAGGCGCTGGCCCTCGTCGAGGCTCAAGCGCAGGAGCGTCTTCACGCCGTCGTAGAAGGAGCGGATCTTCGCGGCGAAGGCCGGATCGAGGCCCGGCGCGAAGGAGAGCAGGAGCTGCGTGAGCGCGGGATCGTCGAGCAGAACGGCCACGATGCCGCGGATGTTGTGCTTGATCTGCGCCTCGATGTCGGCGCGCACGTCAACCTTGAGGATCGCGGAGCCGAGGCGCGAGAAGAGCCCGTCGACGAGCTCGACGAAGACGGAGCGCTTGTCGGGGAAGTAGAGATAAAACGTGCCCTTGGCGACGCTCGCGCGGGCCACGATGTCGTCGACCTTCGCCGCGTGATAACCCTTCGTCGCGAAGACGTCGCGCGCCGCGCGGAGGAGCTCGAGGCGGCGCTCGGCCTTGTCCATTCGGCGCTCGGCCTTGTCCATGAAGGGCCTTGTACCACCTCGCCCGCGCGCCGCGCACAGCGCTTCGCATGGGAAGCGAGCGGGCCGAGCCTTGCCCCTCTCCAGGCACCATGGTACCCACTTCTGACTGACTGGACAGTCAGTCGGGGGCAAACGGGAGAGGGACCGCATGGAGAGACGTGATCCGGTGGTGGTCGGGATCGACGTGGGCTCGACGACGGTGAAGGCCGTCGTGCTCGAGCCGGAGACGCTCGAGATCCTGTGGAGCGACTACCAGCGCCACCAGACCAAGCAGCCCGAGAAGGTGCTGGAGATGCTCCAGCAGATCGAGGAGGCGTTCCCGCACTCGCCCCGCGAGGCGTGGCGCGTCTTCATGACGGGCTCGGGCGCAGCGCCGCTCTGCCCCTCGCTCGGCGCGAAGTTCGTCCAGGAGGTCAACGCCGTCACGCTCGCCGTCGAGAAGCTCCACCCGGACGTGGGGAGCGTGATCGAGCTCGGCGGGCAGGACGCGAAGATCATCATCTTCAAGAAGGACGAGAAGACCGGCGACAAGACCGCGGCGCCGTCGATGAACGACAAGTGCGCCTCGGGCACGGGCGCGACGATCGACAAGTGCATGATCAAGGTGGGCCTGCCCCCGGAGGTCGTGCGCGAGATCCACTTCGACGACTCGAAGCTGCACCACGTCGCGGCGAAATGCGGGGTGTTCGCCGAGACGGACATCGTGAACCTGGTGAAGAGCGGGATCCCGTCGACGGAGATCCTGTGCTCCTTGGCGGACGCGATCGTCCTGCAGAACCTGTCCGTACTGACGCGCGGGTCAACCTTGAAACACCGGGTGATCCTGCTCGGCGGGCCGAACACGTACCTGCCGTTCCTGCAGGAGTGCTGGCGCAAGAGGATCCCCGAGACCTGGGACGAGCGCGGCTACGCGTGGCCGAAGGATCGGCCGATCGAGGAGACGATCTTCGTCCCCGAGAACGCGCAGTACTACGCGGCGTACGGCTCGTGCGTGTACGGGCTGCGCGAGGCGCCCGAGGTGGGCCTGTACGCGGGGACGGACGGGCTCGTCGACTACATGAAGAACGGGCGCAAGGCGCGGCTCGGCGAGAGCGCGGGGCCGCCGCTCGTCCGGACGAACGACGAGATCGACGAGTTCCGCAGCCTCTACGCGATCCCGAAGTTCAAGCCGATGCAGCTCGAAGCCGGGCAGGTCGTACGCGGCGTGATCGGCGTGGACGGCGGGTCGACGTCGTCGAAGGCGGTGCTCGTCGACGAGGACGGCGAGATCGTCTGCAAGGCGTATCAGCTCTCGAAGGGCAACCCGATCCAGGACACGAAGGAGCTGCTCGCGCAGCTACGCGACTACGTGCACGGACGAGGCGCGACGCTCGAGGTGCTCGGCTTCGGGGCCACGGGCTACGCGGCGGACGTCCTGCAGGAGACGATGCGCGCGGACGTGAACATCGTCGAGACCGTGGCGCACATGATGAGCGCGGTGCGGTACTTCGGCGACGTCGACGTCATCTGCGACATCGGCGGGCAGGACATCAAGGTCCTGTTCATGAAGAACGGCGACATCGCGAACTTCCGCCTCTCGAACTCGTGTTCGGCCGGCAACGGGATGTTGCTCCAGGCGATGGCCGATCAGTTTGGGCTCAAAGTGACGGAGTACGCGGACACGGCGTTCCAGGCCGAGCTCGCGCCGAAGTTCAGCTACGGCTGCGCGGTCTTCCTCGACACGGATCGGGTGAACTTCCAGAAGGAAGGGTTCTCGAAGGAGGAGCTGCTCGCGGGGCTCGCGCAGGTGCTGCCGAAAAACGTCTGGCAGTACGTCGTGCAGATCCCGCGGCTCGCGTCGCTCGGGCGCAGGTTCGTCCTGCAGGGCGGCACGCAGTACAACCTCGCCGCGGTCAAGGCGCAGGTCGACTACATCAAGGAGCGCGTGCCGGACGCGGAGGTCTTCGTCCACCCGCACACGGGCGAGGCGGGCGCGATCGGCGCGGCGTTCGAGACGCTGCGGGTGATCAAGCGGCGCGGGACGAGCACGTTCATCGGTCTCGAGGCCGCGATCGAGCTCAAGTACCACACGAAAAACGACGAGGAGACCGTCTGCCACTTCTGCCCGAACGAGTGCAAGCGGACGTTCATCGACGCAGAGAGGCCGGACGGCTCGACGGCGCGATACATCTCGGGCTTCTCCTGCGAGAAGGGCACCGTGGAGAGCGAGGACGCGATGCTCGCGCTCGTGGCCGACCGGAAGAAGATCGCGAGGCAGTTCCCGAACTGCGTCGACTACGAGTCGAAGCTCGCGTTCCGCAGCTTCCACAAGGGCAACCCGATGCCGGCCGAGGGCACGCCGATCAAGGACACGGTCGTGAAGAAGGGCCTGTTCAGCGTGCGTCGCGTGGAGACGACGCGGCCCTTCCGGCGGAGCGGGCACGAGGTGCAGGAGCGGCTGCGCAGGACGCGCATCGGCATCCCGCGCGTCTTGAACCTCTACTCGACGGGCCCGTATTTCCGGGCCTACTTCGAGGCGCTCGGGATCCCGAAGCAGAACGTGATCTTCAGCGACGAGACGACCGAGGAGATGTGGGTCGAGGGCGGCAAGTACGGGTCGGTCGATCCGTGTTTCCCGTCGAAGGTGGCGCAGGCGCACGTCCACAACCTGCTCTTTCACCACCACTCCGCGGACAAACCGCTGAAGTACATCTTCTTCCCGATCCTCACGCACGTGCCGAGCTTCGGGAAGAACGTGATGGACAACGCGAGCTGCCCCATCGTCGCGGGCGTGCCCGACGTGATGAAGGCGGCGTTCACGAAGGAGGTCGACTTCTTCGCGACGCGCGGGATCGAGTACCTGGATCCGCCGCTCACGTTCGCCGAGCCGCTGCTCACGGCGCGGCGCATGTACGAGTGCTGGGGCCCGCGGCTCGGGATCACGGAGGACGAGAGTGATCACGCGCATCGCGAGGCGATGGCGGCGCTCGCGACGTTCGAGCGGGAGCTGCAGGAGAAGGGGCGCGCGATCCTGGAGACGGTCGAGGCGGAGAACCGCGTGGCGATCCTGATGGTCGGGAGGCCGTACCACTCGGATCCGGGGCTGAACCACGGCATCCCGGAGGAGTTCCAGGTGCTCGGTTATCCGATCCTCAGCGTGCGCTCGATCCCGCGCGACGACGAGTACCTGCGCCGCTACTTCAAGGAGGAGTACGCGCGCGGGCAGCACCCGCTCGACATCAACGACGTGTGGCCGGAGAACTACTCGGCGAACAGCGCCCAGAAGGTGTGGGCCGTGAAGTTCGCCGCGCGGCACCCGAACGTCGTGTTGCTCGATCTATCGAGCTTCAAGTGCGGCCACGACGCGCCGACGTACGGCATCGTGGACGGCATCGTGTCGGCGAGCGCGACGCCCTACGCGGCGCTGCACGACATCGACGCGAACAAGCCGGGCGGCTCGATCAAGATCCGCGTGAAGACGTACGCGCACAGCCTGAAGCTCTACCAGGAGTCCCTGGAGGACCTCGCGAAGAAGAAGGCAGAGCTGTCGCACAACATCGACAGGAAGCGGCTCGAGCTCTTGCAGCTCAAACAAAAGCAGGTCGCCGAGCGCAAGGGCGCGGACCCGGAGCTCGAGCGGCAGATCATGGAGCTCTCGGCGAAGGTGCGGGCCTACGAGGCGCCGCCGCCTGCGCCGCCCGAGCCGCCGAAGGGCCTCGTTCAGCTCAAGAAGAAGCGCGCCGACGGCAGCGTCGTGTCGGTTTGACGTCGAAGGAGTCAGGGAGGAAGTGATGGAAACTGCGGTCCAGAAGACGCGGCTGCCGATCATGGGCAGCGAGAAGCAGCCGAAGATCGACGAAGCGCTCGAAGCCGAGCTGCGCGCCTTCGAGGAGGCGGAGCGCGAGCGGCTGGGCATCAAGGCCGAGCGCAAGCAGTGGGTCGACAACATGCTCAACCCCGAGGTGAAGCGGAGCGAGCGCGAGAACGTGACGCTCCTGATCTCGGGCCTCACGGCGGCGCAGGACTTCCTCGTGGAAGGCGCGCTCGGCGGACTCGGCTACAAGATCAAGAACATCGGCTGCCCCGATCAGGAAGGCCTGCAGGTCGGCAAGGAGTTCGGCAACCGAGGCCAGTGCAACCCGACGTACTTCACCGTGGGCAACCTGGTGAACTACCTGATCAAGCTGCGCGACGAGCAGGGTCTGACGAGCGAGGAGGTCGTCAAGAACTACGTGTTCCTGACGGCCGGCGCGTGCGGGCCGTGTCGCTTCGGCATGTACGTGACGGAGTACCGCAAGGCGCTGCGCGACGCGGGCTTCGACGGCTTCCGGGTGATGCTCTTCCAGCAGACGGGCGGTTTGTCGCAGGCGACGGGCGACGACGTGGGCATCGACATGAACCCCGCGTTTTTCGTGGGGATCGTGAAGGGCATCGTGTGCGGCGACGTGCTGAACGCGCTCGGCTACCGCATCCGGCCCTACGAGGTCGTGCCCGGCGCGACGAACAAGGCGCTCGAGGAGGCGAAGCGCATCATCTACACGGCGCTGCACGACCAGACGAACGTGTTCGTCGCGCTCTACAAGTGCAGGAAGCTCTTCGAGGCGATCGAGGTCGACAGGCTCCGGGTGCGCGCGAAGGCGTCGATCATCGGCGAGTTCTGGGCGATGACGACGGAGGGCGACGGCAACTACCAGCTCCAGAAGTTCCTCGAGAGCGAGGGCGCCGAGAACGACATTCAGCTCACGACGGCGTGGTTGCTCTACAACGTGTGGGAGGTCCGTCACGACACGCAGGATCGAATGGAGCTGCGCGGCGTGGACGACGGGACGTACGCGCTGAAGGAGCATCAAGGTGAGTTCGACGTGGCGAAGCGGATCGCCACGATGCGGCTCGCGGAGACGGCGCTGAAGGTCGGATTCCAGGCGTTCGCGCAGCCGATCGGCCTGCACGACTATCACCTGCCGGACATGGACCTCGTCGCGAAGGTGGCCGAGGACTACTACTCGAACGATCTGCGCGGCGGCGAAGGTCACATGGAGGTCGGCAAGCTGATCGTGAACACGGTGCGCGCGAAGGCGCACATCACGGTGAGCGTGAAGCCGTTCGGCTGCATGCCCTCGTCCGGCGTCTCCGACGGCGTGCAGTCGCTGATCACCGGCAAGTACCCCGGTACGATCTTCTGCGCGGTCGAGACGAGCGGCGACGGAGCCACGAACTTCTATTCGCGAATCCAGATGTACATGTTCAAGGCGAGGATCGCGGCCGAGCAGGAGCTCGAGCGCGTGCTCGCGGAGCAGGGCGTGACGATCGAAGAGGTGCGCGCGTTCCTCGACGCGAACCCGAAGTACAAGAGCGCGCTCTACTACCCGCCCCACCGCGTCGCAGGGACGGCGGCGAACCTCGTCTACGTCGTGGCGCCGCTCATCAAGAAGTCGGCGGCAGAGCGGGCGATCGACAAGGCCAAACACGCGGCCGAGGCGCTCAAGGACGCGGCCGTGGCCGCGCCCGGGGCGATCGCCGAGGTCTACCGGAAGGCGACGGATCCCGAGACGATCACGAAGGTCCGCGAGGACGCGCTCGTCCTCAAGGACATCGTGCGCGGCAAGGCGATGGAGCGGTTCCGCCCGCTGCTCGAGCAGCTCATGGGCAAGGCCGTGTTCGAGAACAACCCCGAGATTCGGACGACGACGTACGAGCCGATCGCCGCAGAATGATCCCATCTTGACCACCGCGTGACCCCCTGCGACCGTGGGGGCATGGCTCCGGAAGAAGAGAAGACGACGCTCCGCGTGGGCGTCGTGCTCACGTCGGATCCAGAGGGGTCACGCGCGTCGCTCGCCGCGTTCTGCGAGGAGCTGTCGGCCGCGACGGGCCTCGAGGTGCAAGGCCTCGGAGGCTGGAACTACAACACGCTGCTCGAAGCCTTGGAGACAGGCGAGGTCGATCTCGGCTGGCTGCCGCCGCTCGTGGCGATGCGCGCGACGAGCCGCGCGCGGGTCTTGCCGATCGCGCTGCCCGTGCGGAACGGCGCGTCTTCGTACATGACGGCGCTCTACGCGCCGAGCACGTCGCCGATCCGCGAGCTCGCCGATCTGCAGGGGTTACGCGCAGCGTGGGTCGATCGGCAGAGCGCGGCCGGGTACATCGTGCTGCGGGCGCACCTGCGCTCGATCGGCGTGGATCTCGATCGAGCCTTCCGCGACAACCTCTTCTTCGGCTCGCACGGGGCGGTGGCGCGCGCCGTGATGCAGGGCGACGCGGACGTCGGCGCGACGTTCGTGCACGTGGAGCCGGATCCGAGCCATCCACGCGGCGAGCGCGTGGTGCGGGCAGGCTGGGGCGACGCGGCGGTACACGTGATCACGAGCGCAGGGCCGATCCCGGCGGACGTGATGGCCGCGAGCGTACGCGTGCCGGTGGCCGTGATGCGCAAGGTGCAGCGCGCGCTCGTGGGCTCGGGGGAGAGCGCGCTCGGTCGCGCGGCACGCGCTCTCTTCGGCGCGGAGGGGTTCGTCGTGGCGCTGAGCGAGCACCTGGATCCGCTGGCGAAGCTGATCGCCGCCGAGGCTTAATCCTCGCTCGACGCAGGCTTCTGGGCCTCGGGCATCTTGCCTTGCTGGAGCGCCCGCAGGGCCGCGCCGAGGGCGTCCGCCGACGCGAGGCCGAGGTGGCGGAAGGCCTCGCGTCCCTCGGGATCGAGGACGACCACGCTCGGGACGTGGTGGAGGCCCTGAAAAGGCCCAGCGCCCGCGATCGTGGCCTCGTCGGCCATGGCGACCGGATACGGCGGATCGACGACGTGCGCGAAGGACTCGACGAGGAGCTTGTGGTGCGGCGGCTCGAGGACGACGAGGCCGGCGTTGATACGCGGGACGTGCCGCTTCACGAGCGTGGAGAGGAAACGAGCCTGCGCGTGGGAGGAGTCGTCGTACGTGGCGACGAACGCGATCACGGTGAAGCGGCCCGCGACGGTGTTGGTGGAGAGGGCCTCGCCGTCGATCGTCTCGTACGAGAAGGCGATACGCGGGCCTCGCGTGACGGATCGCGTGGGCGCGTCGGGCGCAGGCGCGGACGAGCACGCGCTCGGGGCCGCGAGGAGCAGGAGCAGGGGCAGGGCGCGGCTAACGCGTGTCATCGATCGCCTCGAAGTCGGCGTCGAAGAGGTCGGCGAACTCGCGCAGCGAAGAGGGCAGCTCGCCGCCGCGACGGCGATGCGCGAGGATCGCATGCGCGAGCTCCTCGACGACGGGCGTGAGCGGCGTGGTCTCGAGCGAGACGCCTTCGACGACAGCGCCGCTGCGGGGCGCGTCGCCTTCGCTGAGGAGGCTGTCGTGCCGGGCCCAGGAGAAGCCTTCGTCGGGCAGGTAGCGGCACCAGAGGACACGCACGAAGCGGAGGTAGACGGGCTGGACGAGCGCGACGACACGCACGCCGCCGGGCGCGATGCCGGAGAGCGCGCGGATGGGCCTGCCTCGCCACGCCGAGGCGTCGCCGAGGGCGATCTCCGCTTCCATACGAGCGCGACGCTCAGGATCGGCCTCGACGGCGAGCAGCGGAGCGTAGAGCGCGACGAGGGGAACGGACAAACCCGGCGCGTCCTCGGCGAGGGCGTCGAGCCAGGCGTCACGAGCCTCGGGCGCGAGGCCGGCGTAGACGTCGGCGGCGGCGAGGGCCGCGTCGGCGTCGTTGGCGAGCGCGCCGAGCCACTCACGCCAGGCCGCGAGGATCCGAGGCTCGGGCACCGCATCGGCCGAGGCGGTCGTGCACGCCTCGCCGCAGGGAGCCGCGCCGGGCGGCGCGGGCGTGCGATCGCCGAGATCGAGGCGAGCGCGCTGGCTACCGGGCTCTCGCGGCTCGTTCATCGATCGCTCCCCGAGGCGGCGTCGTCATGGACGCGGACGTGGATCTCCAGCGTGAGATCGCGGAGCAGCTCGTCGAGATCCTTCTGGCGATCGGGCGGCGCGGCGACGACGAGCTCGCCGCCTCGCTCGGCGAAGATGGTGCCGAGCCCCTCGCTCGCTTCGAGGATGCCCTTGAGAAAAACGACATCCGCGGGACGAACGTCGACGCGACGCACGAGCATGCCCGCCGAGACCTCGGGGATCGGGAGCGCGCGTCGCCTCCGCGCAGGACCGCCGTGGCCAGGGCTTCGCGCTTCGGGCGCGGGGGAGGCGCTGGGCGTGCAGGCGCGATCGGTGGGATGCGCCGTGTCGGGCGAGGGCATGGGACGGAACAGGTAAGCACCGCGCGTCGCCGGGATCCAGCGCAGGCACCACCCTCCCCGCACGAGGCGCGGAGGCGGCCTCTCCAGCCGAGGAAGCGTCGCTCCCGCCGTGCTCGTCGGGGCAAAGGCGCTAGATTCGTGCCGCCATGTCGTACGGGAAAGACGATCGGGTTGCCGAAGTTGCTTGCGATCCGCAGTCCGAGGAGGGGGAGCCCAGGAAGAGGGACGAACGCACTCTCGTCCACGCCTCCGGCGCGCCGGCGCGCGCACCTCGGAAAACCGAGGAAGAGGACGACGACATGGACCTGCCGCCGCTCGACACGGACGCGGGCGACGACGAGAACGGCAACGACACGTTCGACGACGAGCTGCCGGATCTGCGTGACGACGGCGGAGATCCGCTCGACGACACGAACGCCCAGGATCTCGACGTGGGGCTCGACGTCGAGGGCGAGGACGAGGGCGGCGCGGGAGACGAGGGCCTCGAGGAAGGGGTGGACATCGGGTCACTCGACGAGGACCTGGTGACGCTCGACGACGAGGAGAGCGCGCTCGACGACGACCGGGAGCAGGACACGCACGGCGACGACGACGCGGATCTGGAGCTCGACGCGACCCAGGACGACGGCGGCGCCGAAGGGACGGGCGAGAACGTAGAGAACGACATCGACGAGTCCGCGCTGCCAGAGCTCGACGAGAGCGAGAACGACACGGAGGACGCGGACGACGCGCTCGCCGACGAGCTGCTCGACGAGGCCACGCGCGGAAAATTGCCGCCGTGGGCAGCGAGCCGGTTCGTCGTGCTCGAAGGCGCAGGCGCGCCCGTGCCGTGCACCGGGGTGACGGTGTGCGGAGGCCGCGTGCTCGCCGCGGGCGACGTGGTGCTCGTGGTGGACGAGGGCGCGCACGCGGCGCGGCAGACGGGGCTGGATTCACCGAGCACGGCGGTGGTCGCGACGGACGAGATGACGGTCGCAGCGTCGGCGCGAGGCGGGCTGCTCGTGAGCCGCGACGGATGCGCGTCGGCGACGCCGGTCGCAGGGTTCCGATCGGGCAAGAGCCCCGTGGAGCTCGCGGCGACGCCGGGGCGGATCTGGATCCTGCACGAGGGCTCGCTCTGGTCGATGACGGGCCACGAAGGCACGCCGGTGCTCGCGCGGGAGGGCGGCGTGCGGGCGATCAAGGCGGCCGGCGGGACGCTCGTGGTGCTCGCGACGCGGCCGGAGGGAGCCGCGATCGAGCGTCTGCGCGGCGACGACGAAGCCTGGCAGAGAGCGCCGCTCGAAGGCGCGGCCGCCGAGCTCGCCACGGCGGATCCGAGGCCCGGCCTGGCCGTCGCCGCGGCGGGGCGGCGCGTGGTGATCGTGTCGCCGCGCGGCCTGCTCCTGTCGAACGACGGCGCGCGATCGTTCGAGTCGATCGATTTGCACGGCGTGATCGACGCGTGTTTCGCGGGCGACGAGGAGCAGGACCCGCTCTACGCGCTGGTGGCGCCGCCGGGAGACGCGGCGTCGTACGTCGTGCGCGTGGGCGAGGACGGCGATCTCTCGCGCGTCGCGGAGCTACGCGGGCAGGACGGCACGGGCCTCGGGGAGGCGTCGATCGCGTGGGACGGCGCGCGCGAGCTCGTCTGGATCGCGAGCCGACTCGGCCTCGTCGCGCTCGGCCCTGCGCGGCGGCACTGACGCAGAAGCTCAACCCTCGACGAAGGCCCGGTGCAGCGCGCGCTGGGCCTCGGCGAGAGCGCTCGCGGGCAGGACGGCGCCGAGGCGCAGCGGCGTGGCGGTGAGCGCGCGCGGGCTCGCGGAGACGCCGCGGAGCGTGGCGAGGAGACGCGCGAGGGGCTCGGTCGTCGCGGCCAGACCATCGCCGACGACGCTGACGACGGCGACGTCCGGGGCGAGCTCGAGCGACGGCAGCGCGCTCTCGAGCCTCTGCTTGGCGCCGCGCCAATCGGGGACGTTGAGCAGCGAGATCACGAAGCTCGCGCCGCGCTCGTTCACCGAGAGATCCTTGAGGGGCACCTTCGCCTCGCCGGCGACACGCAAGAGCTCGTCGAGCCTCGCCACGTCGGGCAGGCTCCCGAGCGCGACGTTGCCCTCGCCGACGACGGCGCGCGCGCGGAGATCCTCGCGCGGGCCGAACTTGCGCACCACGGTCTGCTTCGCGCCTTCGTCGTCCGCGTCGAACGTCGAGCGCGCGTAGATCGCGATGTTCGCGCGCCGCGCCCACTCGACGGCCTGCGCGCAGACGACCTTCGCGCCGCACTCGGCCATCTCCTGCAGCACGGCGTGGTCGAGCTCGGGCAGGTGCTTGGCGTCGGGCACGACGCGCGGATCGGCCGAGTACACGCCGTCGACGTCGCTGTAGATCTCACACCGCTCGGCCTCGAGCGCGGCGGCGAGCGCGACCGCGGTGGTGTCGGAGCCGCCGCGGCCGAGGGTCGTGATCTCGCGCCGGTAGCTCATGCCCTGGTAGCCCGCGATGATCACGATCTGCCCGCGCGCGAGCTCGTCCTCGATGCGGTGCGGCCGGACCTCGATGATCCGCGCGTCGAAGTGCCGGTCGTTCGTGAGGATGCCGGACTGCGAGCCGGTGAAGGAGATCGCCGCCTCGCCGCGCGCCTGGATCGCGATCGAGAGCAGGGCCATCGAGACGCGCTCGCCGGTCGAGAGGAGCATGTCGAGCTCACGCCGCGGCGGATCGGCGGCGCCCCCGGCCTGGCCCGCGACCTGACGCGCGAGCGAGAGCAGCCCGTCGGTCGTCTTGCCCATCGCGCTCACGACGACGACGACGTCGTTGCCCGCGCGCTTCGCGGCGACGACACGATCGGCCACGCGCCCGAGCTTCTCGACGTCGGCCACCGAGGAGCCGCCGTACTTCTGGACGATGATCGGGCGCCGCCTTCCGGGAGACTCACTGCCTTGCACGAGGTACCTCGAGGAGGAAGGAGCGCGCGAGCGCGCTCGTGCCGACGGCTAGCACGAGCCGACGGAGAGGGGCAAACACGCGGCGAGGCTACTCCTCTTCGCTCGCCGCCATCATCTCGTAGAGCTCTGCCTCCGAGGGCCTGCCCTCGGCCCGCGCCGTCTCCGCGAGGCGCTCGAGCACCACGCGTCGCCGCGGCCAGAGCTCACGCCGGACCTCGTCGCCGCCCTCCTCGATGCGCGCCGAGAGGAGCGCGAAGAGCTCGAGATCCCGGCCCAGCCGAGCGAGCGCGTCGGCGAGGCGGAGCGCGACCTCGTGATCGTGAGGGTTCGCGCGGAGCTTGTCGGTGAGGCGCTCGACGAGGAGCTCGTCGCTCTCGCCCTCGTCCTCGCTGGTGTGCGCTTCCTCGATCGACCGAGCAGGCTCGACCGAGGGCGCAGGAGGCGTCGCCGAGGGCGCACGCTCGGACGGCGCGGCGTGCTCGATGGGTACGGGCGCGGGCGGCGGCGCAGGCGCCACACGGCCGAGCTCGGTCGAGATGCGGCGGAAGGTGGCTCCGATCTGGCGATCCCGCGGGCGCAGCCGGAGCGCGACGCCGAGGTGACGCTGGGCGGCGCGTAGATCCCCGCGGGCGTTCTCTTCGATGTCGGCGGCCTCGACGAGCATCGCCGCCACGGCCGCGGCGCGATCGGGATCGTCCGGAGAGACCACCTCGGCCGCGTCGCGCAGGCGCGCGAGGGCGAGCGAGGCGCCCGCGAGGTCCCCGAGCTCGGCGCGCCAGCGGCCTTCGAGCGCGCGCGCCTCCGCGGTCTGCGCGAGCCCCGGCGGGATCGCGCGGACCCGCGCGATCGCGGCCGGACGATCCGAGGCATGCTCGACGAGCGCGCGCGCGAGCTCGATCTCGACCGAGGGCAAGGTGCGCCCGGCGCGCGAGGCCAGCGACGCGGCGCGCGCGAGCAGATCGAGGGCACGTCGGCCCTCCCCTGCGGCGCGCAGCGACAGCGCGAGACCAAGCGCCGCCTCGGGGCTGTCGGGCGCGTACCGGAGCGCCCGCTCGAAGAGCACGCGCGCCTCGGCGACGTAGTTGCGCGACAGGAACGCTTCGGCCGCGCGGCTCCAGACGTGATGGCGCGCCTCGGGCCCGCGCGCGGCGGCCTCGAGGTGCTCGGCGTCGGCCGTCGCGCCCTGCGCGTCGCCCACGTCGAGCCGCGCTTCGAGCCGCGCCCAGCGCGCATCTTCCAGCATCGGGGAGCGCGCGACGGCTTGATCCAGCGCGTCGAGCCGCTGTCCGTGCTCGGACGTGATCCGCGCGACCTCGAGCCAGACGAGCGCCGCGAGCGGCCCGAACGCCTCCGCGTGTGCCGCGCGCGAGTAGGCCGCGATCGCCCCGCCGTCGTCGCCGATCGCGGCGAGCAGCGCGCCGCCGAGCAACCCAGCGTCGATCGCCGGGATCGCGTCCACCAGCGTCGAGAGCGCGGCCTCGGCGCGCTCTCCCTCGGCGACGTCGATCCACGCGATCCGCGACGAGATCTCGGGGTGCCGCGGCGCGCGCTCCAGCGCGAGCAGATAACACCTGCGCGCCTCTTCGAGGTCACCGGAGGCCGCGATCGTGTCCGCGTCGGCCGCGAGGTCGGCCTGCTCGATCGCGCGGATCGCCGCGGGCGCGAGCGCCGGCGGCGCCGCGGTCGCATCGGCGTGCAGGGACAAACTCCCCTCCTGCACGGCCGGCGCTTCCCAGCGAACTCCGTGCACCGAAGGCGCGCGCGCCCCGGCCGCCGGCATCACGTGCCGCACGAGCGAAGTTGCCGCGTCGGGCAGGATCACCGCGCTGCCGGCGAGGCGCCCGAAGGGCCGACAAACCTCGGCGAGCGCGCGCAGCGCGAGCACGTGCGGCGGCGCGCCGAGGCCCACGCCGCGCGCGCGCTCGGGTACGAGCCGCACGTCCCGCTCGTTCGGCGCGATCACCACGTCGAACGCGAGCGCCGCGCGCCCGAGCCGCATGCCCACGCGTAGCCCCACGTCCGTCGTCACGATCCCGATCTCGGGCGCCCCTTCCCCGAGCACGCCTCGCAGGCGCGGCGCGACGAAGGCGGCGAGATCTTCGGTCCTCGCCGACACCACGAGCCGCCCGAGCACGCCGCGCCGGTGCCGGAAACGCGTCACGCCGCCCGTGAGGTCCACCGGAAAACGCACGCTCGGCAGGGCGATCGCGAGCTCGTCGACGACGATCGGCCCTACCGCGAACGGCGCGTCGAGCTCGATCGAGAGCGTCCCGCGCTGCACCGAGAGCAAGAGGATCGGCCGGTCCGTCGGGCGAGGCTTCGCCTCCGCGCTGCTGCTCCTCGTCGTGGTCGGCACGCGGAGCGGCTCAGCGCGTCCGAAGGGGCGCACCCGCCCACCCGGCCCGACACCAAAAGCCACGCGCCCTAGCCTACCAAAGAGGCGCGCCGCACCACGAATTTCCGAGGGAAAGGGCCCTCGAAAGGCAAACGGCCCCCGGGCAGGTCTGCCCGAGGGCCGCGCGCTCCCTCGAAGAGCGGCTTCAGACGTCGCCCTTCGCGATCTTGTCCTTCATCTTCTTGATGAGCGTCGGGAAGCCGTCTTTCTTGACGATCTTGGTGAACTGGGAGCGGTAGCTCGACACCAGGCTCACGTCGTCCGTGATGATGTCCTTCACCCGCCAGGCGCCGTTCTTCTCGGCCATCACGTACGCGATCTCGACCGGCTCGCTGCGCGCGTCCTTCTTCGAGACGGCGCGCGTCTTCACCACGATCGCGTCGCCCTTCTTCGCCTCGGCCATGTACTCGATGTTGAAATCGATCGTCTTCTTGAGGTTTCGCTCGTACGACTTGCGGACGAGCTGCTTCAAGAGAGCGCTGAACTCGGCCTTCTCGGCGTCAGTCCGGGCCGCCCACTCCGACCCGAGCGAGGCCTCCGCGAGCGCCTGGTAGTCGAGAAGCTCGTCGAACATCGCGCTGACCTTCGCGTCGTTCCCGGGCTTCTTCAGGAGATCGAACAAGGCCGTCTGCTTGGCCTTCACCACGTCCGTCGCCGGTCCGGCGTGCGCGAGGCTCGCAATCGACACGGCGAACGACAAGACCAGCGCTCCGACAAAGTTCGTTCGTTTCACGATCCAGCTCCTCCTGCCTTCACCGCTCTTCGCCGCCTGGGCGCCGCGGAACTGCAGGCAGACGTCCTTGCTCCGCGTTTATTCACCTTCCGTGCCACGCCCCCGATCTAGCGCATTTCCAGGACCCGACGAGAACCCCTGTGAACGGGCGACCACGACACGCATGGCGCCTCCGTCGCTCGCGGAGCACCATCGGGCCATGAAGCGGCGCCCGATCCTCCTCGCTGCGGGGCTCGCCGGCGCGCTCGGCTTCTTCGCCCTCGGATGGCTCGCGTCGCGCGGATTTTCGCCCCCCGAGCCCCGCGCCCCAGGGACCTCCGAGCCACACGACGCCGGGCCGCACGACCCGATCCTGCTCATCGACGCCGCGTCGATCGTCCTGCTCCCGGACGCCTCGCTCCAGATCGATCCCCCGGCCGCGCCCTTCGAGGAGCCCTGATCGCTCAGCCCGGCGCGAGCGCGAGCTCGGTCGAAGCCGGGATCCGCACGCGGAACGTCGTGCCTCTGCCCGGCTCGCTCTCCACCTCGATCGTGAAGCCGTGATCGTCGAGGATCCGCTTCACCACCGCGAGGCCGATGCCCATGCCTTGAGATCGCGTGGTGAAGAACACGTCGAAGAGCCGATCACGCGCCTCCGGCGGGATCCCCGCGCCGTGATCCTCCACCGCGAGCGAGACCGCGCCGCTCGCCTCCGCCGTCACCCGCACGATCACCTCCGCCCCGGCGGAGCTCGCCTGGATCGCGTTGCGCAGGAGGTTCCACACGACCTGCCGCATCTGCGCCGTGTCGGCCACGATTACGAGCGCGTCGGGGCCCACGAAGCGCAGCGGCACGTCGCGGCCGCGGCCCGACGTCCCGGCCAGCATCACCACGTCGCGCGCGGTCCTGGCGAGGTCCATCGGCGCCTTCGAAGGCGCGCGCGGCCGCGAGACGTCGAGCATGTCGGTCACGAGCTCGTTGAGGCGCGTCGTCTCCCGCTCGATGATCGCGCAGAGCGCGTCGTCCTCGGGGCCCAGGGAGCTACCCGTGCGCAAGAGCTCGATGGAGGCCACGATCGAGCCGAGCGGGTTTCGGATCTCGTGCGCGAGCCCGGCCGCGAGCCGGCCCAGCGCAGCGAGGCGCTCGGCTTGCTCGGCGCGCGCCGTCGCGACGACGAGCCTGCCGTCCGTGACGCGGAGCCGCTCGGCCAGATAACTGCCGAGCAGCGCGACCACGCTCATCGCCAGGAGGTTGAGCACGAGCGGGAACGCCACCTCCGACCACTCGGTCGCGTACGCTTCGAGCGGCTGATCCGCCGGCGGCTGCAGGTAGTCCTGCACGAGCAGCATGCACAAAAGCGCGTACGACGAGGCCCCCGCGATGAGCCCGAGCAGCGCGCCGCGCAGGCCGAGCAGGATCGCCCCGCAGAGGCACGTGAAGCCGTAGAGCGAGGTCGCGCCGCTCGTCGCGCCGCCGGAGACGTAGACGATCATCGACCACGCGATCTGGTCGACGAACATCTGCCCGTACGCGAGCAAGGGCAGCCCCTTGCCGAGCCGGAGCACCGCGGCGTAGACGCCCGTGAGCGCGAACGCGACCGCGAACGTGAGCATCGCGATCCGGCTCGAGTCCGCGCGTGTCCCGAGCCCGCCGAGGTAGATCGTGATCATCACGATCAGCACGATCGTCAAGACGATCAGGCGCAGCCCTGTCAGCCACGCGAAGCGGACCGCGAACGAGGTCTCGGCGCCGTCGCGGAGGCCGAGCCTCATCACTCGCCCTTGATGTTGCCTGCCAGGCTGAAGATCGGGAGGTACATCGAGATGAGCACCACCCCGACGACCGCGCCGACGACCACCATGAGCAAAGGCTCGAGGAGCGAGGTCAACGCCGAGACCGCGACGTCGACCTCCTCCTCGTAGAAGTCGGCGATCTTGTTCAGCATGGTGTCGAGCGCGCCGGTCTGCTCGCCGACGGCCACCATCTGCACGACCATGCCGGGGAAGACTTTGATCTCCTCGAGCGGCTCGGCCATGTTCTTGCCCTCGGAGATCCTGGCCCGCGCGTAGACGAGCCCCTCCTCGATGATCACGTTGCCCGCCGTCCTCGCCACGATGTCGAGCGCGTCGAGGATCGGCACACCCGAGCCGAGCAAGGTGCCGAGCGTCCGCGTGAACCGCGCGACCGCGATCTTCTGCATCACGGGCCCGAAGATCGGCAGCTTCAGCATGAGCTTGTGCACCATGCGTTTGCCCTTCGGGTTCTTGTAGAGCTGGATCGACCCGAACACGAGGCCGATGGAGCCGACGATCGTGAAGGGCAACGCGCTGACGAAGGCGCGCGAGGTGGCGATGACCGCCTTCGTCAACCCGGGCAGCGCGTCCTTCGCGCCGAACTCGGCGAACATGCCCTCGAAGGCCGGGATCACGAAGGTCATCAGCACGACGATGACGACGATCATGATGATGATGACGGCGATCGGGTACGCCATCGCGCCGCGCACCTGACGCGCGAGCTTCGCGCGCTTCTCGATGTAGCCCGCGAGGCGGTTCATGATCGTGTCGAGGATGCCGCCGACCTCGCCGGCCTGGACGAGATTCACGAAGAGCTCATCGAAGATCTTCGGGTGCCTCCGGAGCGAGTCGCTGAACGTCGCGCCTTGCTCGACGCTGTTCTTGATGTCGCGAAGCGCGACCTGGAAGCGCGGGTTCGGCTCCTGGTTCGCGAGGATGTCGAGGCACTGCACGAGCGGGAGGCCAGCGTCGATCATCGTCGCGAACTGACGCGTGAACTTGACGAGATCCTGCGAGCTGACGCCCGAGCCGAGCGTGACGTTCTTGAGATCGAGGCCCTTCCTCTTCGGCGTGATCTTCGTCGGGTTGAGCTGCAGACCGCGGAGGCGGTTCTGTACGGCGGCCTCGCTCTCCGCATCCATCACGCCCTTGCGGACCTCTCCGGTCCGGGCACGTGCCTCCCACGCAAACTCGGCCATGGTTTTTGCTCGACTCCCGGCCTACCAGGATAAGGGGCGAGCGCGCTCGGGGTCAAAGAGACCGCAAGATTGCTCGCACCACGAGATATCCTTCACACCGTGAAGAACCCCGCCCCCGACATCGACCTCACGGCCGCAGCGCGCCTCGTCGTGGAAGATCACCGCGCCGCGCCTTGCGCCGTCGTGGCCGCCGCGAGGCGGACGAGCTCGGGCTGGGTGTACGGCAGAGGCGCGGCGGGCACGCTCTCGTTCGAGCAAGACGCGCCACTCGCGGACGTCGAAACCCCCTTCGATCTGGCCTCGCTCACGAAGCCCGTCACCGCGCTCGTGATGGCGCGGCTCGCCCGCCGAGGCTCGCTCGCTCGCTCGGAGCCGCTCGCCGATCTCGTGCCCGCCCTCGCAAACACGCGCTCGGCGCGCGTCTCGCTCGACCTGCTCTCGGCCCACCGCGCAGGCCTCGACGCGCACGGCCCCCTCTACGCGCCGCTCGTGCGCGGCGAGCCCGTCGACGTCGAGGCCGCGCTCGCCATGGCCGCCGACATGCGACGCGAAGGCTGCGCCGGCGATCCGCCGCCCGAAGGGTTTCCACCCGTCTACAGTGACCTCGGATACGTGCTGCTCGGCGCGGCGCTCGCGCGGCGGAGCGGGGTCGAGCTCGACGCGCTCGTGACGCGGGAGGTCACGGGACCTCTGGAGCTCGGGATCGGATCGGCGCGTCGACTGCACGCGATGGATGCGTCTTTCGACACGCGCGTCGCGCCGACCGAGATCGTGCCGTTCCGCGACGGGCTCGTGCGCGGCGTGGTGCACGACGAGAACGCCTGGGCGCTCGTGGGACGCGCGTCCGCGGGGCACGCGGGGCTCTTCGGTGATGCGCGTTCGGTCGTGCGGCTCGGCGTCGCCGTGCTCGAGGCGCTCGCGGGGGAGCGGGACGATTTCCTCGGCCCCGAGGACGTCGCGCCGCTCGTCCGTCCTCGTCCGGGCGGATCGCTGCTCGCGGGCTTCGATCAGCGCAGCGGCGACGATCCGAGCTCCGGCGCGCGCCTCGGGCCGCGCACCTTCGGCCACCTCGGCTTCACGGGCACGAGCGTCTGGATGGATCCGGACGCGGGTTTCGTCGGCGTTCTGCTCACGAACCGGGTCCACCCGACGCGCACCTCGCTCGCCATCCGGCGCGCCCGGCCGGCCGCCTACGACGCCATGGTGGAGGCCATGCGCGCGGGATAAGCTCGCCGCGTGTCGTCAGGCGCCCCATCCCTGCCGGAAGATCCACGTCGCGCGAGCCTCGTCCCGCCCGCGGCGAAGGCGCCTTCGAAGGCGAGCACGAAGCGCACGGCTCCGCGCGGGTTCCGCCCCAAGGGCCGGCAGAGCTACCGCTTCATCCGCGCCTACTACACGACCTTCGTCGTCCTCGGCAGCTACCTCGGGTTCTTCTTCCTCGGGCGCTTCTTCGGACAGGCGTGGCTCGACGCGCGCATGGCCGACGTGCACGGGCGCAACGCGCGCCGCGTGCTCTCCACGATCGTCGAGCTCCAGGGCCTCTTCATCAAGGTCGGGCAGCTCCTCAGCATCATGGCGAACTTCCTGCCCGCGCAGTTCCGCTCGGGCCTCGAGGCGCTGCAGGATCAGGTCCCGCCGCGGCCTTATCGGGAGATCGCCGAGCGCATCGAGCGCGAGCTCGGCAAGCCCGTCGGCGACGTCTTCGAGCGCATCTGCGAGGAGCCGATCGCGAGCGCGTCGCTCGGCCAGGTGCACGAGGCTTGGCTCAAGGACGGCGCGCACGTCGCGGTCAAGGTCCAGCACCAGAACATCGACGAGATCGTGCGGCTCGATCTCACGACGATCCGCCGCATCATGCAGATCGTCAGCATCTTCGTCCCCGTGCAGGGCCTGGACGCCTACTACCACCAGGTCCGCTCGATGATCCTGGAGGAGCTCGATTTCCAGAGCGAGGCGCGGAACATCACGCGCATCGCCGACAACTTCCTCCGCGATCCCACGGTGCGCTTCCCGCGCCCCGTCGAGGGCTACTGCACGAGCCGCGTGCTGACGACGGACTTCGTGCCCGGCGTGAAGATCGGCGACATCGCCGCCCTCGACGCGCGCGGCGTCGATCGCAAGGCGCTCGCCCGCAAGGTCGTCCGGGTCTTCTGCCAGCAGATCTTCATCGACGGCGTCTACCACGCCGATCCGCACCCCGGGAACATGCTCGTCGGCGACGACGGCGCGCTCATCCTGCTCGATTTCGGCGCCGTCGCGGAGCTCTCGCCGCAGATGCGCGAGGGCATCCCCGAGTTCTTGGAGGGCGTGATCCGCAGGGACACCGATCAGCTCATCAAGGCCATGCGCAAGATGGGCTTCCTCTCGCGCGCGGACGCGCCCGACGTGAGCGAGAAGGTCATCGAGTTCTTCCACCAGCGCTTCCAGGACGAGGTGAAGATCGAGACCTTCAACCTGAAGGACATCAAGCTCGATCCGCAGAAGGGCATCGAGAGCCTCGTCGATCTGCGCAAGATGAACATCGGGCTGAAGGAGCTCTCGGGCGCCTTCCACATCCCGCGCGACTGGGTCCTGCTCGAGCGCACGATCCTCCTGCTCACGGGCCTCTGCACGCAGCTCGATCCCGAGCTCTCGCCGATGGAGGTCATCCGGCCGTACCTGCAGGACTTCGTGCTCGGCAACCGCGACTGGGCGCAGATCGCGGTCGAGGCCGCGAAGGACATGGCCCTCAAGGCCATCACGATCCCCGAGGACCTGCGCAAGTACCTGAACCGCGCGAACCGCGGCGAGTTCGAGCTCCGCGTGAAGGGCCTGCCGAGCGCGGCCCGGCTCGTCTACACCGGGATCCGGCAGCTCATCTACGCGGCGCTCGGCATCGCCTCGGGCTTCGCGGCCTTGCAGCTCCACCTCGCCGGGCAAGCGCACCTCGCCCGCTACTGCCTCTACGGCGCCGCCGGCGCGGGCGTGCTCCTGCTCGGGAGCATCCTGTTCGCGCGGACGAAGTAGAGGTCCCGCGCTTCCCCCGTTGACGGTGGGGCGGGACGAACGTCAACGTTCGGATCATGAGCAGTGAGGTTCGAGAGAGGCTCGAGGCCGCCCGGAAGGCCGCAGAAGCCGAGGTCGAGCGATCGAAGGCCAAGCACGACGAGCTCGCCGAGAAGATCGCAGCGCTCGGAGACGACTCGCCCGATCGCAAATCCGAGCTCCGTCGCCGCAAGGCCACGCTCACGGGCGCGCGTGAGGCGCTGAAGGACGCGGAGGCGGCGCTCGAGCTCTTCGAGCGGACCGGCAAGGAGCACGCGATCGTCGCGAAGGGGGCGCGCGTCGTCGGCTCGATCGCGGTCCACGTCCCGCCGGGCAGCTCGCACGAGGCGCGCGGCCGCGCCATCGACGACGAGCTCACCGGTCCGCTCATCGACGTCGCCACCGAGCTCGGCGTCGTCCTCGCGGCGGCGCCTTCGCGTTACACCCGCGAGCGCCCTGGCCGCGACGCAGAGGGCCGCACCGTGCTCGACGTGTTCGGCCGCGTCGAGGGCGACACGCTCGTGCCCGCCGTGAGCTCGGCGTCGCGCAACCTGAGGACCTGACGATCTACTTCCCGGACTGCATCCGCTCGCGGATCGCCTTCGCGCGCGCGTCGCTGTCCGGGTGCGTCGAGAGCAGCTCCGGCACGGGCGCGGACTCGAGGCTCTCCAGGAAACGCGCGAGCCCTTCGGGGCTGTACTTGCGGCGCCCGAGCAGATCCACCCCGAACGCGTCGGCCTCCTCCTCCATCGAGCGGCTGTAGCTCAGCGTGTCGAGCTGCGAGGCGCCTGCGATCACCGTCGCCGTGACGTCGTTCAGGTCGCCCACGACGAACGCGATCGTCAGCCCGAAGACCGCGTTGCGGACGAGCGAGCGCACGCCGTGCCTCTTCACCGCGTGCCCGATCTCGTGCGCGAGCACGCCGCGCACCTGATCGTCGTCGTCCTTCGCGCGATCGAGCAGCCCCGTCAGCACGAAGACCTCGCCGCCGGGCAGCGCGAACGCGTTGACCTGATCGTCCTTCACGACCGTCACGCGTGGCGCCACGAGGATCGCTTTTTCCTCGTCTGTCAGGCCCGATCGGAGCTCCTCGAAGATGCGATCCACGCGCGCCTTCTGCTCCTCGGTCGGCGCGCCGGAGAGGCCGTGCTGCGCGCGCATCGCCTCGCCGGCGCTCTTGCCGATCGCTGCGTCGGCGTCGGGCGGGATCGCCGCGACGATGGCCGTGGCCGCGCATCCCGCGCAGCTCCGCGCGCCGAAGATCAGCAGGACGATCGCGAGCAGCAGGAGCCCGAGCTCGGCAGCCAAGCGACGCGGGCTGTGCCCGAATCCCGTACTGGACGCACTTTGCTTACTTCCCGCTTCCGCTCCCGACATGTCTCCGTTATACCCTGCCCGCCTCTCGGCCGCCCGTGGGGGGAGCGCGTCGATACGCACGCCGTCCCGGCCGAAAGGCCTCCTCCCGAACGAAGGGGAAGGATTCGGATGCAACACATCGTCAAGTACGAGCCGACGTTCTCGATGCTCCAGGTGAGCCTCGCGCCAGGCGAGACCATCATCGCGGAGGCAGGGTCCATGGTCGCCCGCTCGAGCAGCCTCACGATGGAGGTCAAGCTCAACGCGGGAAAAAACGCCGGATTTTTCGGCAAAATGAAGGCGTTCTTCATCGCGATCATCCGCAAGATCGTTGGTGGTGAAACGTTCTTCGTGAACCACTTCTCCAGCCCGCAAGGCGGCTGGGTGTGGCTCGCGCCTTCGCTCTCGGGCGGCATCAAGCCGATCCAGCTCGCGGGCAACTCCATGATCTTCAGCGCGGGCGCGTTCCTCGCGAGCTCGGGCGACATCGACCTCAAGATGCGCTGGGGTGGCCTCCGCGCGCTGCTCGCGAAGGAGGGCGCCTTCTTCGTCGAGGCCTCCGGCAACGGGCAGATCTTCGTCACGAGCTACGGCGCGATCGACGAGATCCAGTGCAACGGCAGCTACATCGTCGACAACGGCCACATCGTGGGCTTCGACTCGTCGCTCGACTTCAAGATCCGGAGCGGCGGCGGCGGCCTCCTCGGCTTCATGGCCTCGGGCGAGGGCATCGTTTGCGAGTTCCAGGGCCAGGGCAAGATCCTCATCCAGTCGCGCAACACGAGCTCTCTCGTCGACTGGCTCACGCCGATGCTGCCGCCCTGAGGCGGGGGGCTTCCGGAGATAAGGACGAACAGCGATGCAAGTGAACCTTCTTTACCGCCCGTCCCAAGCGCTCGCGCAGTGCTGGTTGCAGAACGGCGAGTCCGTGGTCGCCGAGAGCGGGGCGATGGTCGGCATGTCGACCAACGTCCAGATGCAGACGCAGTCTGGCGGCCTGATGAAGGGCCTGAAGCGGCTCTTCGGCGGCGAGTCGTTCTTCCGCAACACCTTCACCGCGCAGGGTGGTCAGGGCGAGGTCCTCTTCGCCACGCCGCTCTGCGGGGACATGGCGGTGCTCGAGGCTGGCCACAAGCAGTGGTGCATCCAGAACAGCGCCTACGTGGCCTCGAGCCCCTCGGTCGACGTGAAGACGAAGACCGGCGGCTTCAAGGGCATGTTCTCCGGCGCGGGGCTCTTCCTGCTCGAGACGTCGGGGATGGGGCAGGTCGTCATCGGCACGTTCGGCGCGCTCGAGCAGGTGCAGGTCGACGGCAGCATGGTGATCGACACCGGCCACCTCGCGGCGTGGGAGTCCACGCTCCAGTACAAGGTCGGCAAGAGCGGATCCGGCTGGATCGCCTCGTTCCTCTCGGGCGAGGGCCTCGTTTGCCACTTCGAGGGGCAGGGCACGGTGTACCTGCAGTCCCGCAACGCCGCCGAGTACGGCTCGACGATCGGCGCTCTCTTGCCACCGCGCCAGCAGTGAAGAGGTCCTAACCGTGCGACACGAGATCCGTCACAACCCCGACTTCGGCCTGGTCCAGGTCTTCTTCGACCAACCCGGCGAGCAGATCATCACCGAGAGCGGCGCGATGGTCGCGCGCGACACGGGCATCGAGATGAAGACGAGCTTGCAGGGCGGCATCGGCGGCGCCTTGAAGCGCAAGCTCCTCGGCGGCGAGAGCCTCTTCCAGAACACGTTCACGGCGACGGCGCCGGGGCAGAGCATGTGGTTCGCGCCCGCGCCCGAGGGCGCGATCGTGTGCATCACGATGCAGCCTGGGATGGAGCTCTTCCTGCAGTCCGGCGCTTACCTCGCCTCCACGCCCGGCGTCACGCTCGACACGAAGTGGCAGGGCGCGAAGGGCTTCTTCTCGGGCGGCCTCTTCCTCATCCGCGCGTACGGCCAGGGCTACCTCTGGTTCAACTGCTACGGCGGCGCGCACACGCTCGACATCGGCCAGCAGTACCACGGCTACATCTGCGACAACACGCACATGGTCGCGTTCACGCAGGGCCTCCAGTACAACATCAGCAAGGTCGGCGGGCTGAAGAGCCTCTTCCTCGGCGGCGAGGGCCTCGTGTGCAACTTCCAGGGTCAGGGCCGCCTCTGGCTGCAGACCCGCAACCCGAGCTCGCTCGCGTCGTTCCTGCACCCGTTCCGCTCGGTCAAAGCGAAATCTTGACCGTGCGCGCGACGAGGCCCGAAGACACACCGGTCTCGTCGCGCACCTCGCATCGGAGCCCCTCGCCCCCGTACACAAACGAGCATTGCGTTCGGCGGGGATCCATCGGTAAAGTACCTCTATCCGTCGAGCCACGCCTCGCGGCAACCCGTCTATGTGGAAGCTAACGATCGAGGACGACGAGGGGAAACAGACCGTACTCCCTCTCGCCCACGACGAGTACGGGCTCGGACGCGGCGAAGGTAACTCGATTCGCCTGACCGACCGCAACGTCTCGCGTAAACACGCGCAGCTCAAGCGGAGCGGCCAGGGATGGTCGATCTCCGACGCATCGAGCTACAACGGCACCTTCGTCAACGGCGTCCGTGTCGTCGGGGAACAGGCGATCAACGGCGGCGACGTCATCCAGCTCGGTGACTACCGGATCGAGCTGGTCGACGAGTCGAAGGTGGTGCCTGCACAGGACCCGAACGCGCAACAAGGCGCGCTCGCGCAGGTGCCGGTCCATCAGCGGCCGAACCGGCTCGTGGTGGTCGTCGGGCCGAACCCAGGCGCCGAGTATCCGCTCGATCGCGAGCACTTCACGATCGGTCGCGCCGAAGAGGCGACGATCTCGATCAACCACAGCTCCGTCAGCCGCCTGCACGCCGAGCTCATCGCGCTCGGCAACGGCCGCTACGAGATCATCGACAAGGGCAGCGCGAACGGCATCCGCATCAACGGCGTGGAGCTCAAGCGCGGCATCCTCGAGGCCGGTGACGCGCTCGAGCTCGGCGACGTGCGGCTGCGCTTCGTCGGCGCGGGCAAGATCTTCCGCGCGGGCATGGGCCTCGGCGTCGACGGCCAGGCCATGCGGCCGATGGGCTCGTTCGACAACGTCGCGACGAGCGTGGGCACGCCCGTGGCCCCGCCGCGCGGCCCGAGCCTCGGAAAGCTCATCGGCATCGGCGCGGTCGTCGGCCTCGTCGTGATCGGCGTGATCTTCGGGATGACCCGCACGACCACGACCGCCACGACGAACACGGTCGAGGAACCGGAGATGAGCGCCTTCGAGGCGCAGGTCCTGAAGGAAGCCACGGAGCTCGTCGAAGCGAAGGACTTCGATCGCGCGCACACGAAGCTCCAGGCGATCAACGACAACTCCCCCGTCCGCGAGAGCCAGCCCTTCAAGGACATCGAGTCCAAGTGGGCCGACTGGATGTTCAGCAAGGCCGATCAGCTCCAGGACGTCGCCGAGAAGAAGCGCATCCTGCAGCAGATCGCCTCGACGCCGAGCGTGAGCGCAGACCAGCGCAAGAAGGCCGCCGACCAGCTCCATGCCCTCGCCGGGCCCGAGCCGACGACGCCCCCGCCGCAGCAAGGCGGAGGCTCGTACGTCCCGCCAAACCCGGGCGGCGGGAACGCCGGCAGCACGAGCACGAACGCGGGCGGCACGAACGGCGGCGCCACCGCGCCGGTGAAGACCGCGGAGCCGACGTCGACGCCCACGGCGCCTCCTCCGCCCGGACAGTTCGACGAGAACGCGATCCGCAAGGGCCTCGAGCCGAGGGTCTGGTCCGGCAAGGCGAGCGAAGCGGACATCAAGATGCTCATCGCGATCTGCCGGCACCAGCGCGACACCGCCTGCAAAGACCGCGCGATCGCGATGCTCAAGCAAAAGCAGGGCGGCTGAGCGCGCGCCGATGTCCGGTCGTCGTCGGCGTCGCGCGCCCGCCTCCCCGCGCCCGCGAGCAAAGCTCTCTCCCCCGAAAAACGAAGCGCCCGAGGCCGCGCCGCAGGCCGCGGAAGCTCCGCGCATCTCGCCTTCGCCCGCAGAGGCGACGGCACGGCCCGCGGACGCTGTCGACGAAGCGGAGACGCCCAGGATCAACGGGCTGCACTCGCAGGCCGCGATCGCGCTGATGACGCTCGTCGCGCTCGTCGCGGCGCCTTACGCCATCCCGTCGCTCGCGCGCCTGCGCTTGCTCACGCCGCTGCCCGAGGGAGAGGGCCTCGTCGCGGTGTCGCCCGCGCCGCAGCCCGCAGCCTCCGTCGGCGAGACGGCGCTCGCCATGGAGACGACGGAGCAGGCCGAGCTCCGCCTGCCCGAGGAGGTCGCGCTCCCGCCCGCGGCAGCCGAGATCGTGCCCGCGGCGAGCACCACCGAGACGGGCAAACCCCCGCGATCGATCGAGGATCCCACGGGCCACGCGCTCGACGCGTTTTACGCGCGCCTCGCCGCCGTCGAACGCAAGGAGCCCAAGTCGATCGCGCGTGTCACCTACTTCGGCGACTCGATCGTGGCGAGCGACTTCGTCACGGCGACCTTGCGCCGCAAGCTCCAGCGCCGCTTCGGCGACGCGGGCCATGGCTTCATGCTCATGGCGAACGCCTGGCCTGGCTACTTCCACAACGACGTCGTGCGCTTCGCGGCCCCGGGCTGGCAGGTGAGCCGCGTCGTCGGCCCCTTCGCGAAGGACGGCTTCTACGGGCTCGGCGGCGTCTCGTTCCGCGCGCAAGGCAAGGGCGCCTTCTCGCGCTTCTCGACGACGAAGACGGGCACCTTCGGCCGCGCCGTCTCGCGCTTCGCCGTGACGTACCTCGAGCATGAAGGCGGCGGTCCGATGACCATCAGCATCGACGGCGCGCCCCGCGATTCGATCGACACACGCGGGGATGTCTCCGCGGCGCGGCAGCGCGTCTACGAGGTCCCCGACGGCCCGCACGAGCTCGAGGTGCGCGCCGAGGGGCCGGGCGTGCGCGCGTTCGGCGTGGTCATGGAGCGCGACGTGCCCGGCGCCGTGCTCGACGCGATCGGCATCCAGGGCTGCCGCATCCGCTTCCTCGACAAGAGCGACGACGCGCATTTCGCCGAGCAGCTCGCGATGCGTGATCCTGCGCTCACCGTCTTCCAGTACGGCATGAACGAGAGCGAGGACGGCGAGCTCTTCCCGCTCGATCAGTACGAGTCCACGATGAAGGCGGTGCTCGTGCAGGTGCGCGCGGCGTTGCCCGAGAGCTCGTGCCTGCTCGTCGGGCCGATGGATCGCGCGGACAAGAAGGGCTCGGGCTACACGAGCCGCCCCGTCGTGCCGAAGCTCGCGGCGATCCAGCGCAAGGTCGCGGCGGAGGTCGGCTGCGGGTACTGGGACACGCTGAGCGCGATGGGAGGCCTCGGCTCGATGGGCGTGTGGGTGCAGCGTGGCCTCGGCGGGGCCGACCTCGCGCACCCTTCGAGCGCCGGCGCCGAGGTGCTCGGCGGCTGGATCTACCTCGCGTTGATGGAGGGCTACGAGGCCTTCCTCGCGCGGGGCGCCGGGCGCGAGGCGCCGCGTTAGCCGTTGCGCACGCTGCCCGGCCCCGAGGCCGAGTACGCGCCGGATCCTCCGCGCGGCAGATCGAGCCACTTGATGCAGACGACCCGCAAGCCACGGCCGGGCACGTTCTCCATCTCGACGTGGCTCATCATGCGCGCCACGGCGCCGAGCCCGACGCCGAGCCCTTGCCCGCTGCGCCTCTGCGTGCCCGGCTCGAGCCTTTTCCCCTCGGAGAAGCCGTCCTGGAACACGCGCTCCGGGTCCTCGATGCCGGGGCCCGCGTCCTCGACGACGATGCGGATGCCGGGGCGCGGCTCGTACACGGTCGAGAGCTTGAAGGTGCCCCGGCCGGCGAACTTGGCGACGTTCGAGACGAGCTCGGCGATGACGATCGCGACCTCGCCCTGGGCCTTGGCGTCGAAGCCGATCACGGCGGCGTAACGTCGTCCCTCCGCGGCGCACCAGAACCGGTCGTGCTCGTTGCCGATGTCGAACGAGAGCGGCTCGGGCACGGGCGGGGGCAGCTTCGACATCAGCGGTCCAGGTAACGCACGACCACGCACGTCGCGTCGTCGTAGGATTTCCGGAAGCCCTCGAGGACCGAGCGTGCGATCGCCGTGGCGCTCTGGTGCTTGACCTGATCGATGTCGAAGCTGCCGGAGATGCCGTCCGTGTAGAGCGCGAACATGTCGCCGTGCGCGAGGCCGTAGCGGAAGATCCGCACGTGGCGGATGCCGCGTCCGAGCACGCCGCGCGCGGGCAGGGGCTGGATCTTTTCCTTGCTCCACGAACGAAGCGCGACGTTGCCCACGCCGGCGACGTCGAGGGTCGCCGCCTCTGCGTCGACGCGGGCGAGCATCACGGCGGCGCCGCGCGTGCTGGCCACGGCCCTGTCGGCGCCGCGAAGGAGCATCTCGAGCGGCTCGTCGGCGTGCTCCTCGACGAACCTGCAGAGCGTCGAGGCGGCGAGGGCCGCGTGGGGGCCGTGGCCGAGTCCGTCGGCGACGACGATGAGCGTGCGGGGCTTGCGCTCCAGAACGAGGTGCGCGTCGCCGCAGACGGTTTCCCCATCTGCGGGGCGCTCTGCCGTGCCTACGTCCACGGGCTACTCGGCGTACTTTCGGATGCGGACGGTGGTGCCGAGGCCTGGGTGCGTGTCGAGTTCGAACTCGTCGACGAGCCGCTTGGTGCCGCGCAGGCCCGCGCCCATGCCCCACTTCGAGCGGTAGGCGCCGCTCAGGATCAGCGCCGGATCGGAGATGCCGGGCCCTTGATCACGGGCCACGACCTCGATGCCGCGCCTCTTGCCTTCGATCCGCCGGATCCGGATCTCGCCCGTCCCTGCGTACTGGAAGATGTTGCGCGCGAGCTCGGAGACCGCGGTCGCGACCTTCGTCTGGACGACCTCGGAGAAGCCGAGCTGCTTGGCCATGTCCTTGCCGAGCGTGCGTGCACGAACGACGTCGTGCTCGGCGCGGATGGGGACGCTGATGCCATCGGGGCGCGACTCGGCCTGCGGCGGCTGCGGCTCCGAATAGTGGTGGACGGACGGAGCGTTCTCCACGGCCACGAGCGCGAGCAGGCTCTTGCAGTTCTGGAGCTTCTCCGGCTCCTGCAAGAAGATGTTCAGGCCCGGACCGAGCTGCTGGACGAGCTGCGGGATCTCGGAGCGCGACAGCACCTCGAGCCTCACGCTCGCTCGTCTCGCGGCGGAGGTGAGAAGCGAGCGGCTCGTCGGCTCCGAGAGGTACCGCCGCAAGATGGCGAGGATTTCCCCCGCAATCTCGTTCATCGATCGCGCCTCCTCCTCCGCCCCGTCGTCCGGAAGACGTGGGTCACGCCTCGCCCTCCCACTCGTCCCCTTCGCCGGCGAGGTCGTTCGGCAGCCCCTCGGGCTGGAGTGAGTCGAGCAGCGCGAGCGCGCGATCGAGGTTCAGCGCGGTGCGCACGCCGGGCAGCTCCATGCCCATCTCGACGAGCGTCATCGCCACGGCCGGCCGGAGCCCGCAGACCACGGTCTCCACGCCCATGAGCCGCGCCATGACCGCGAGGTCACGCAGGCTGCGCGTGATGTAGCTGTCGAGCACGTCGACACCGGAGACGTCCACGACGAGCCCGCGCGCGTCTCCACGCTCGCAAGCGGCCGCGACGTCCTGCTGCAGCCGATCCACCACGGTGTCCGAAAGCGCGGTCTGGATCGATACGATCAGCTTTCCAGACAGGCGTACGATCGGGATCCGCTGCGTTTCCATCATCATGACCATCGGGCCCTCCTGGCCTCGCCCTCGCTCACCGTGTTTTGCCCGGTATCTTCGGCATCGAGCCAACGCAGACAGTAGCGAAGCCCGTGCTTCAAATTTCGCAGTGTTTCGAGCTGGCCGAAGTTGACGTCGAGATCGACCAGCGTTTGCGCGACCGCGGGCCGGATACCGGTCAGCACGCAACGCGCGCCGATCAGCCCGACGGCCTTGACCAGCTTCATGAAGTGATCGGCGGTCGAGGTGTCGATGACCTCGACCCCCGTCAGATCGATGATGACGAAGCGCGACTGGCTGCGCACGATCTCGTCGAGCAGCCGCTCCATCATCTCCGCGCTCCGCCGCGAGTCGACCACGCCGATCACGGGCAACGCGAGCACGTCCTCCCAGAGCGTCAGGATCGGCGTCGAGAGCTCCTGCACGGCCATGCGCAGCCGCGCGATGAGCTCGGACTTCTCCGACTCGCTCGCGACGAGCTCCTTGTTCCGCAGCTCGACCTCTTCCTCGAAGCTCTTGCGCGCCTCGCTGTTGATGAACACCGAGACCGCGCCCTTCTGCTCGCCGGAGGTGTCACGCAGCGGCGCGGCGTGCGCCTCGATCCACGCGCCGTCGGGCCGGTTGTTGGTCCGGAGGAAGAGCTCCGCCGTACGCACGACCTCCCCTCGGAGCGCGCGCACGAGCGGCAGCCCCTCCACCGGATGAGGCGTGACCTTGTCGGGAAGGAAAAAACCGTACGCCGAGGCCCAGTCTTCGACGGGCGCCTCCCCCGGCGCCCCGCCGATGCGGCTCGCCTCGGCGTTGCTATAGACGAGCTTGCCCGTCGTATCCGTGGCGTAGACCGCCGCCGGGAGCTGATCGAGGATCGCGCGCAAGGTCTCGTTCTCCGCGCGCAGGGCGGCTTCGGAGCGCTCACGCTCCTCGAGCTTCTGCCGAAGGGCCGACATTTCGGCCTTCAGCCGCTCGATCTCCGAACCTTGATGACCCTCTTCCAAACTCGCCTCCGACGGTGCCGACGAAGCACGCGCAGACGCTCAGGATATACACGAACCGCAATCGGAAGACGACTGCTGCCGGCAACGGTCCACGAAAAGCATCCACGCCGCGGCGCGCTCGTGTAGGAGACCGCACCCGAACACAAGTTCGCCCCAAAGAAGCGAAGAATGCGGGAAATCCGCGGGGGCTCGTGGCCACGAAGCGTCAACCCTTCGCCGCTTCGTCCCCGTCGTTCTTCGAACGCGGCGCATATCGACGGCGCCGGCCGCTGGAAAACTGCTACCTTGTTCGGATCGTGCTCCGCGCGTTGCGCGCTCAGAATCCGCGCTTGCGTAGCTCGGCCACGACGTCGGCGTAGAAGACCTTGTACTTCCAGCCGTTGCCGAGGCCGGCCGAGTCTCCGAAGAGCTGGCCCACCTCGTCGAGGTGATCGACGGGCAAGCAGCCCCAGAACTCGCCGCGCTTCGAATCGACGACGCGCACGAGGCCGTCGTTCGGGTACGGATCGCCAAACCCGCCGTCGAGGACCGTCTCGAAAAGCGAGAGCAGCGGATCCACCGTGTCGACCTTGCCTTGCCACTCGGCGATGAACGGGAGCGAGACGTCGGCGTCGCAGGGATCGCCGCCGATGTGCAGGTCCGTGCGCCCGGCGATCGATGCATAAAACACGCCCGGCTCGTCCGGATGCGCCTTGTTGAAGGCCGCGATCCCGGGCTGGCTGAAGAGCTCGAGGGGCTTCCACACGTCGGTCTGCTCGCCGAACTCGTCGTAGAGCGGCGCGCCGATGAGCTCGAGCAGGTCGCTCACCACGTCCTGCGCCGAAGGCTCGTTCACGAGCTCGAGCGCGATGTCCGCGATGCGTGATCCGCCGTGCGGCGTCGCCACCGTGACCACGCTGGCCACGAGGTCGGGCCGCAGGTTCGCCGCGACGCGCGCGTCGAGCCCGCCCTGCGAGTGGCCGATGATGTTTACCTTCTCGTGCCCGGTGATGGCGAGGATCTGCTCGATGTGCTCGACGAGCTGCGCGCCGCGGAAATCCGACGAGTTGAACGGATCGACCGCCGGCGTGAACACGAGCATCTCGCCCTGCGACGCGAGGTGATCTTTGACCTCGAAGAAGTAGGTCAGAAACCCCGCCCCGGCGAAATCTTCGAACCCGAAGAACCCGTGCGAGAGCACGATCGGATAAGGCGGGCCGAGCTTCACCACGACGCCGCCGGATCCGCCCTCGCCGCTCGACGCCGTCGACGACGACGCGGTCGACGCGCCTCCCTCGCCGCCGACGCCGACGCCCGTGAGCACGCCGCCGTTTCCGCCGCCGCCGCCCGGCGAGCCGCTCGACGTGGTCTCTCCGGCCGAACCACACGCAGCGGCGAGGCCCATCAAAACGAGCGAGCACCCTGGCCACACGTGCGCGGCGAACGTCCGGTCGAGCAAGCGCATTTCCATCCCTCCAAAGCGTGAGAAGGCACGTGAAGCGTCGAACGAGGCCCGCGTCGCGTCAAGAATGCACGGCCCTGGAAACACGGCTTCCCACCCGCCGGGACGATCCGAGTTCGGTCCCCGACGCGCCGGACGTTCGGATAACTTCGGGAGCGTATGAACGTGGCCTCTCACGATCCCTCTCGACGATCCGTCCTCGTCGCCGCCGCGATCACGATCGCGCTCTCCGGCTGCGGCGGCTCCGCGGAGCCGCCGAAGGACGCGGCGCAAGAGACGAGACCTCCGCCCAAAGTCGACATCGGTGATGGCCTCGAGGAGCCGAAGGAGGAGCCCGTCGTGTTCCCCACGGCGTGCTCGAACGAAGGCGAGGGCATCTGCGTGCCGCCGAAGGTGTTCGTGGAGAAGCTCTGCGCCGCGGGGAAGCCCGAGCTCTCGCTCGCCATGTTCGCGAAGGGGACGCCGTGGGTGCGCGGCTATCTGGCCCGCGCGACCGAGGCGTGGGACGCCTCCGGCGGGCCGTCGTCGAGCAACAAGCTCGAGTTCGACGAGGAGGTGCTCATCCTCGTGAAGCGAACGCCGAACACCGGCGGCATGGTCGTGAGCGGCGCGACCGGCAGCTACGACGTGCTGCGCTGGAACGGGAGCTGCGCCTCGCTGCAGGCCGAGGAGCTCCGGATGCGCGTGCCCCCCGAGCCGCTGCACGCCGCGATCCCGTGGCGCAAGCTCGACGACGACGTGCAGCAAGCGCTCTTGAAAGACGAGAAGATCGCGACGCGCGCCGCCGAGCAAAAGAAGGAGTGCAAGGGCGTGTCGCGGGGCCAGACGAACACGAAGTGCGAGAAGGCGCAGAAGGCGCTGGGGAAGGCGATCGTCGCGTTCGTGCGGCGCGGAGGCGCGTTGCCACCTCCGCAGGCGCTTCCGTGAGGGGAGAAGAGGAGGTCTTCATGCAAACGAGGCTCGAGAGACTGTTGTGGATCGCGGCGATGGCGCTCTTCGCCGCCGCGGCGCCGGGCTGCCGTCAGGACGACGATCCGGCCGGCGCAGACGAGCTCTGGACGCGGATCCAGGACGCGAAGTACCGCGCGTGGGAGCGCGCGCCCGGCTACGAGAGCCGCAAGGCGTCGAGCGCGCCGCACGGCGACCAGGTGGAGATTTTCGTGAACGACGTGGTCGCGGGCGCGCTCGACGGGCCGGCCATCACGGCGTGGCCGGAGGGCTCGATCGTCGTGAAGGACGGCTTCGACGACGACGGGAGCCCGCACATCGTGGCCGCGATGGAGAAGCGCGGCGGCGCATGGTTCTACGCGGAGTGGGATCCCGACGGTGAGTCGCTCTACTCGGGGGCGCCGTCGATCTGCACCGACTGCCACGCGGCAGGGGCCGACATGATCCGCGCGTTCGGCTTCCCCAAGTAACGCGCATCCCCGTCACGCTCTCGGTACACCCTCCCGTCACCTCCCGCGTCACGAATTTGTTCGCGCGTGTAGCGGTTTGTCCGATAGTGGGCTGCCGGGCGTACCGGCCACAGGTGCAAGGGTTTGTCTGATGAAACGAACGCGCTGGATGTCGATGGTGACGCTCGCGGCGACGGCCTTTCTCGTCGCGTGCGAAGAAGAAAATCCCAGGCCCCCGGGCACGACCACGAGCAGCAGCAGCAGCAGCGGCGGCGGCGGCGGGGCCGGTGGAGCCGGCGGTGAAGGTGGCTCCGGAGGCACAGGCGGCATCGGCGGCGCAGGCGGCGCGGGCGGGATCGGTGGCTCGGGTGGCGCAGGGGGCTCGGGCGGGATCGGCGGCGCGGGCGGCGCGGGTGGTGAAGGTGGAGCCGGCGGCGCAGGTGGCATCGGCGGCGCAGGAGGTTCCGGCGGCGCGGGAGGAGCCGGCGGCGCAGGCGGAGCGGGAGGAGCAGGCGGCGCAGGCGGCGCAGGCGGCGCGGGCGGCGGCGCCGGCGTGCTCTGCGGAGATGGCGCGATCGAAGGCGCAGAGGTCTGCGACGACGGCAACGTCGCGGCGGGCGACGGGTGCGACGAGCAGTGCGACGTCGAAGCCGGATGGGGCTGCGACGGCGCGCCGAGCGCGTGCAGCGCGCTCTGCGGCGACGGACTCGTGGTGGGCGCAGAGGCCTGCGACGACGGCAACACGGCGGCGAACGACGGCTGCAGCGACGCGTGTGGCGTCGAGCCTGGATGGCTCTGTGACGGCGCGCCGAGCGCCTGCCTGACGATGTGCGGCGACGGCATCCTCGCCGGCGCCGAGGCCTGCGACGACACCAACATGGCCCCGAACGACGGCTGCGACAGCACGTGCGCCGTCGAGATCGGGTGGGCCTGCAGCGGCGCGCCGAGCGCCTGCTTGCCGACGTGCGGCGACGGCATCCTCGCCGGCGCCGAGGCCTGCGACGACGCGAACGACGCGCCGAACGACGGCTGCGAAGCCTGCGCCGTCATGAGCGGCTGGAGCTGCAGCGGCGCGCCGAGCGCGTGCGTGACGAGCTGCGGCGACGGCATCCCCGCGGGGACCGAGGGCTGCGACGACGCGAACGACACGCCGAACGACGGCTGCAACGCGTGCGCCGTCGAGCCCGGCTGGGCCTGCGGCGAGGCGCCGAGCGTATGCGACGGCCTCTGCGGCGACGGGCAGATGATCGGCACGGAGAGCTGCGACGACGGCAACACGACGGGGAACGACGGCTGCGGCGTGACCTGCGCGATCGAGACCGGCTGGAGCTGCAGCGGCGCGCCGAGCGCGTGCATGACGACCTGCGGCGACGGCATCGCCGCGGGCGCCGAGGAGTGCGACGACGGCGGCAATCCGGCGACCGACGACGGCTGCTTGCCCAACTGCCAGGCGGCGTCCGGCGACACCTGCGCCGAGCCGCTCACGGTGCAAAACGCGCTCGTCACCGGCAACGGCTACCGATGGAACATCGCCGAAGGCAGCGTCACGGCGATCAACGGCGCGTTCGCCTGCGACCCGAACGGCAGCGGCCCCGACGTCGTCATCAAATACGAGAAGACGTCTCCGGATCTCGCGAACGGCGGCAAGCTCCTGCGCGTCGAGGCGCGCACGCCGAACACCACGGCGAGCTCGCTGCTCAACGTGGAGATCATGAGCGGCACCTGCGACCCCACGCTGGCCGTGTCGGAGAAATGCCTCTGGTACAAGCAGACGTGGGGCGCGAACGTCGACGTCCCGGCCGGCACGTACTTCGTCTGGATCGCGAGGAACGCGACCGGCACGCCCTTCCCGCCCGTCCTGGCGACGATCGAGGAGATCGATCCCGGGATGGCCGAGGGCGAGGGCTGCTTCGCGCCGTACACGACGTCGAGCTGGAACTACACGCCCCCCGTGCAGCCCGACGACGGTCACACGTGGACGCTGCCGGACTCGATCAACTCGTTCGACATGGCCGCGACGTGGGGCGAGCCCGGCTCGATCTCCTGCGACAACCACACGACCTACGGCGACATCCACGGCGTGGACGCGGTCATCGAGTACGACAAGGCCTCGCCCACGAGCATCCTCCAGGTCGAGGTGCAGAACCTCGACCCGTCCCCCGCGCAGAGCGCGCTCAACGTCGAGGTCCTGAACGCGTGTGATCCCGAGTCGCCGGCGAAAATCTCGTACAACTGCCGCGCCAACGCCGACACGCACGACCTCACGCTCCCCGCGCCGCAGGGCCCGCTCTACGTCTGGGTGAGCACCGAGGCCACGAGCCAGGAGTTCAAGGGCGCGAGCGTGAAGATCCGCGAGATCAACCCCGGCCCCGGCGAGAGCTGGGGGACCGCGGAGCCGATCCCGGCAGGCTCGGTCCCGCTGAGCCCGACGTCCATGAGGCGGCTCGACGCGCCGAGCTGCTTCCCCGACGGGGTGAACGTGCACTGGTACGTGTACACCGTGCAGAACGGCGCCGTGGCCGTGCAAGCGGCGCCCGCGGGCACGCTCGCGCTCTTCGACGAGGGCAACCAGCCGCTCTTCTGCGGCACGGCCAGCGCGGCCCCGGGCCTCGGCGGCGTGTTCGCGCCGGGCACGAAGCTCTACGCCGCGGTCCCGATCGGCGGGACGATCACGTCCCTCGCGATCACCGACGTCGCCTACACCGGCGTGAGCACGCTCGTGCCCCTCGGCGTCACGTTCCCCACGACGGCCTCGTCGATGTACGGCATGGCCGTGAGCGGCACGGAGATCTTCCTCGGCAACGGGAGCAAGGTCTTCCAGTTCCCGATCACGGGCGGCGCGCAAGCCATCGAGCGAGGCACAGCCGACGGCATCACGACCACGCACCTCGGCTACGACCTCACGTTCGCGAGCAACCAGCTCTTCAGCGTCGACAGCACCGCGACGACGAACGTGAGCCGCATCTTCCGCATCCTGAACGGCACGACGTGGGGCCCGACGGCCTGGGATCTGACGCCGTCCTACCCCGCGAGCTCTTCCTCGTACACGATCACGTTCGACGGGACGAACCTCGTCACGGCCACGCGGAACGTCTCGGGCAAGGTCGACTTCTACACGTTCGCGCCGACGGCGCCCGGCGTGCCGGTGCACCTCGGCACGAACACGAGCGTGGACTACGTGGTGGGCTTCGCGGCCGACGCGCAGTTCTTCTACGTCGTCGGGCAAGAGACGGGCACGTCGAACGAAGGCCTCTACCGCATCCCGCGCGCGGCGATCACGACCACGGCGATGAAGATCGCCACGCTCGACGCGAGCACGATCCGCAACGCCCTGGCGCTCGACGACCTCGTGGCCCCGCAACACCTGTACGTGCGCGAGTACGGTGGAGACATCCACGCGATCGTGGACCCCGCGGGGCCGGCGCCCGTGCAGGTCGCCAACATCGCGACGCTCGGCGACACGTCGGACTACGGGATGACGTTCGACCGAGTGACGAAGACGCTCTACCTCGTGGAGACGGAGACGGTCACGACGGGCGCGGTCTGGAAGCTCCAGTGAACCGCGCCCTCGCCCGCCCGGCTACTTGCTCTCTTCGGGCTTGAAGTCGGGCGGGAGCGCGGCGCCCTCACCGAAGAAGTACTTCTCGCACTCGGTCATCCAGATGCGCTGACCGTGCTCGCTCATGAGGTCGAGGCGAAACTCGTTGATGAGCATCTTCGAGTGCTCGAGCCACATCCTCCACGCCTGCTTGGAGACGTTCTCGAACACGCGCTGACCCAGGGGCCCCTTGAAAGGCGGCTTGTCCAGCCCCTCCGCCTCCTGCCCGAGCTTCACGCACTGCACCATCCTCGCCATGTCGACCTCACTGGTTCACCCGGCCGAGGACGCCCGTCCGGCGCCGCTCCGGGCCCCCTCACCGTGTAGTCGAGGCCCGAAAGGTCGTCGAGGGGCGCGCCCCCAACGCGGAAGGATTGACGACCAACGACGAAGGCCCCAGGCGCCATCCGACGGGAGCCGCGCGCCAGGCGGGGCTTCGGGGACACGGCTCGGGAGGTAGGCTCGCCATCGTGGCCTCGATCGTCGAAGGGGGAGGTTGACGCCGCACCCCGGTGCCTTATGCTTCCGGGGCTCGGACCTTTCGAGGTTCGAGGTCACCACGAGGGGGCGATCGGCTTCGACGTGGGGACCGAAGGTTCATCTGCGTGCTGGCGGCTCCTGCACCGCCTATCAAGCGGGACGTTATACGTGCGAACGACAACGCATACGCTCTCGCGGCCTAAAAACCGACGATAGCCGCCCAACGGAGAGATCGTCCTGGTATCCGAAGGGTGTCAACCACGAGGGCTGGATCACGCGAGGGCGCCCTCGATAGCGTGGTCGAGATTAGCGAGGGATAGGTCGCGGCCGAATCCGCGGACCCAGTCGCAGGGGATACGGCGACTACGCACGTGAACGAAGGTGAACTGTAGGCCTTGCGGACCCGGGTTCGATTCCCGGCGCCTCCACTCAAATTTGCCGCGTTACTTCGCTGTTTTCACCCCGATCGTGCCCAAATCGTGCCCAGACCGATCATCTCGGACCGGGCCGTCGAGCAGGAGCACGGCGTCCCGTCCGACCTCCGGCGAGAGGTGGGCGTAACGCATGGTCATGTCGATCGTCGTGTGACCGAGCAGCTCCTGGATGGCCTTGAGCGGCACGCCCCGCATGACGAGGTGGCTGGCGAACGTGTGCCTGAGCACGTGCCAGCCGATCAGCCGGAGCCCTGCGCGCCGGCACGCCCGCCAGAGGGGGTGCTTGCACTCCCCCTTGGTCAGGTGGCGCCCACCCTTCCCGGGAAAGACGAGCCCTCCAGCGAAACGTGAAGAAAGCGACCGGAGCGCCGTGCGCGCCTCGTCGGAGAGCGGCACGTCGCGGCCCTTGCCGCCCTTCGGGGTCGAAATCTTTCCTTTCCAGATCGATCGCTTCACCCGAAGCAGGCCCTTCACGAGATCCACGTCGGTCCACCGGAGCTCGAGCAGCTCTCCCTGACGCAGCCCGGTCCGGAGGCCGAGCAGAATCATCGGGTGGAAATCCGACTCCGCGCCCTCGACGAGGCGCGTGGCCTCCTCGAAGTCGAGGAAATCGAATTCCGGCTCCGCCGTGGGGAGAAAGCCAATGCGAGGAACGGCGGCGACCTTGCGCCATTCCTTCGCCACATTGAACAGCTTGCCCAGCACCGTGAGCTGATTGTTGATCGTCTTGTGCGCGAGCTCGGCCTTGCGCTGTTTTGCTTTGAATGCATCGATGTGCTGTGTATCGATGCGATCGAGCCGGAGGTGACCAAAGAACGGCTTGAGGTGCCGGTCGAGGATCATCCGTTTCGATTCGATCTCGCTGGGTTTGTTGTTCGCTGCGGCGTACACGTCCAGAAACTCCTGCGCGAAGTCACTGAAGAGAGGCGCGCTCGCCTGAGCCAGGAGCGCCGCTCCCGCCTCGAGCTCTGTTCGCCTCCGCCGCTCGTAGGCGAGGGCCTCGGAGCGACTCTTCGCGCCCATGGCGGCCTCGCGGTGTCGCACGCGCTCGCCGCCGCGCATGTAGTAGAAGCTTACCTGCCATCGTCCGTCTTTCCGTTTTCGCACGCTCATCGTGTTCTCCTCGATGGACGCGCCTGCTGGTACTGACCTGCGAGCCAAGTTAGCACGGTGTCGCGGTGGGCTCGATAGACCGGGCGGCGGGCGCCGAAGCGCCGGATGCCGGGGATCCTGCCAGCGGCGATCTCGCCGTAGACGGTCTTGCGGTCGAGCCGGAGCAGCGTGGCGAGCTCGTTGACGGTCAGCATGGCAGGAAGACCGGCGGCCTCGACTGGGCTGTCGTCTGTGGGCTGCGTGTGCTCGCTGATGCAGCCGCTCGAGTTGCTGGAATCGATGGACATGAATCTGCCCCTCCTGCCGCAGAGAGCGCCGCGGCACGAGTGCAGTCTTGTCGTTGTTTTCAGGTCCGGGCCAAGCGAAATCGAAAAGCGCGGGGCAGTTCTATACACATTACGGAATGCATGTTGCGTAATACGGAATATGGCGTCGCGGGTTGGCGTGCTCGACGAGCGGTCGGGGAGGTCTGCGGCAGAGCCATGATCGGGGGTATGGCTGAGCCATGGCTCGGGGCATGGCTCGGCCATGGAGAACCATGGCTTTTGATGGGCTTTGCTGAGTTTCTCTGGGAGCGTCGATTCCGTAGGCGAGTGCACCGGGGCATGGCGCATACGTGAAGCCTGTTACTGGAACGCCCGTGAAACATTTTTGAGCCGGAAGGCATGGCCCTCGATGAGCGAAAAGTGGATCGTTTCGATGGAACACATGGATCGGTGACACGGCGAAACAAGGGGACGAGGGCCGGCAGCATGGATCAAACGCGTCGATTTCGCGGTTTGTCTGAGGAGGGCACGGTCCTTGCGCTGGGCTCGAATGTTGGGGTGGCCACCGTGAAACATCGCTGGCTGGATGGGTCGTGAGCCGATCGGAGCAAAAACCCACTTCGTCGCTTGGCTCTTTCGGATCTCGACGCGGGGAAACAAGAGGGGTACTCCCGGAAGTTCGATACCGCGCATGGCTTTTTGTGGTTTGTCTCGGGCTTGGACAAGAGAACCGTGCAGTGCAGACGGACTGTGACACCCGTCCCGTATTACGCATTCTATGCGGACGCATTACCGTGCATGGCAAGCGTGTTTTTCGTTGACTCCAGCATCGCGCGTACAGGTATCGTGGCCTCACGGAGCAACCGCATGGTCACGAGTCCCCTTCACGACGCATCGACAGACACGCCCACCGTGATCGCGCTCATCGCGCTCTGCGAGACTTCACAGCCGTTGATCGAGCTCGCGGTTGCGTTGAAGCTCGTGATGTTCGGAATCCGGGAGCTGCCCGGGGCCATCCGGCGGGGCAACGTGGGGGCGCGGATCCAGCGGAGCCTCGCACATCCGAGGTGGTATGCCGCGGCGCAGGCGGCGCTCGAGGATCCGCGGCTTCGTCAGCTTGCGGATTGGTTCATGCGCGCGTGTCGCGTGCGTGTGCCGTTCGACGGGAACGATCCGCTCGGCGACGAAGGATGGCTGCTCTTGGTTCGCTGGCAGTACGGCAAATCGGCCGTGTTGCGGGCGCTCGCAAATGCGGTGCTGGACGCCGTGAGCCTTCCCGAAAAAGACGAGGCACCGGCCGCGCCTGCTCCGGTCCCCTCGGCGAAGCCCGCTCAAGTCAATGCGCAGGGCGAACCTGCGGGCGTTACGCTCGCGGCCGGGTCGTTTCCGAACGAGCTTGGCGCGGAGCCTCGGAGCGGCTCGGATACGATGGCGGGTGACGAGTCGAGGAAGCGCCGTGAGAGCCCCTCCCTCGAGCCCGTGGTGCTCGCGAGGAAGGCGCCGGTCGCGACGCCGGAGAGCGCGACGACGGAACTCCCCGCGAGTTCGAGCGTGGAGGTGGATGCGCGTCGTACGTCTCCGGGAACAACCTCGCCAGCGTCAACGGGATCCATCCCGGCGTATCCAGCACGTGCCGCAATGCTTCGTTCAGCAGCGCGCTCCGCTGGCCTTCTTCCTCCACGTGATCGCACAGCTCGTCGAATGCATGTGCATCGAAGACGACCGTCGTCACGTAGACCAAGCGACCATCCTTGCGCTGCTTCGCCCGCCTTCGGATCCAAGGCTTCACTCCGAAAACCTCCCCCGCGTCCGTTTGTGACGGAATCGACATGATAAGGCCCTGCTGTGGCCTTGGCGGTACCGTATGCGCCTACCGTACCGTAGGGCAAAAAAAGGAGCGGAGACGGTCGTCGATCCGCGCGAACTCAACGGACAAATGGCTTCACATTTGGCCTCGCCGCGGTAGCCTCACCCCAAGACCCGCAGCCTCCCCGCCTCCCGCAACGCCCGGAACCTCCCCGCCAGCGCTTCGGCCACCCTCGGGTGATCCAGCAATACGCCCGCCTCGATGTTTCGCTCCTGCGCCGCCTCCGTGAAATTCGCCGACGTCACGAACGCCCAGCGCGCGTCGACGACCACGCACTTCGCGTGCAGGCTCGCGCGTGAAGCGTCGAGCTTCCGGCTCTCGGGATCGTAATACATAGCCGGCAAGAGCAAATCCTCGGGCCAGTGCTCCCGTGCGAATGTCTCCCGGTATGCCGCGACATCGGCCCGCTCATCGGCGGGAAGGCCCGTTCTCGACGGCAGGTTCACGTACAGCTCGACCTCGATCCCCGGACGCTCCCGGATACGCCTCGCCAGCGGCGCGAATACGCTTCGGCCGTTGTGGATCACATACGTCGAGATGAGCACCTGCCGCTCCGCCTTCGCGAAGAGGCCGTCGAGCACCTCGCGGGTATCCCGGAAGCCCTGCGTCCGCTCGCTCGCGCCGCTCCACACGAGCCGCACCATGCTCGCGTAACGATCATCGGCGTGCCTCCGCTCCTCGGCAAGGCGCTCGAGCATCCAGGCGATGACCTTCGGGTCGGTGCCCTGGAGCCCTTCCAGGAAGGCCACCGCGCTCTCGCCGAAGCCCGCGAGCTGGACCGAGCTCCGGCGCGGCGGGAACGGGATACGGCCGTCCACGAGGCATTGCGAAAGCGCCGCGAGGTCCGACGCGGTCGCCTCGTCGAGCCACGCGTCGAACTTCACACGCCCTCGAAGAACGCAGCGTCCGAGGATTCGACGGTCCCGACGACCAAGGTGCGGTCGAGGTACAGGTTCATTCGCTCGCACGAAGGCTCCGAGATGAGCAAGCATCCGTGGCACGACGCCCCTTCGAGGTAACGGTCTCCGCCACCGACCTCGTGGTCGGGTAGATGCGCTGCACATACGGGATCGTTCGAGCAAAGCCGGCCCAGGTCGAGGGCCTGTGCGAGATACCGCTCGAGGTGCCGCCCCACCTCCACGAGTCCACCGAGCGAGCCCTCGGCCCCGGGCGACGCCGTGTAGAGAAGAATGCCCGAGCCCCCGGCACCCGCATAGATGCGCTCCCGGATCGAGCTCGCCGAGTAACCACACTCCAGGGACACGGCGGTGATCAGCAAGTGCGCCAGCGAGTGCAGGAGGACGTAACGCACGTTCGCGAAGTCGTCCTTCGCCTTCTTCCGGTCGTCGCGCTGCTCCTGCCATGCTTTGAAACCGGCCTTGATGAGCCGGTCGCGCGCTTCCACGCCAGGTTTGTCGCGAAGCCAAGCGAGAAGGGCGGATTCGTCCAGCGAAAAGAAAAAACCTTCGCCCGGGTTCTCCACGGCGGGGAGCCATGTCACCGGCTCGTCGAGCCGGGCCACCTCGGCCCCGATGTCGAGCTCGCCGTCGATGTCCGTCGTTCGTTGCTCGAACCGCGTGAAGCCGCAGAGCGCGCGAACCTCGGTCAGGCGGGGAAGCAGCACCACCTTGCCGATCCGCGACAGGATGCCCTTCCGGTGCTTCGGCAGGGGCACGTTCTTCAGGGCGAAACGCTCGTTGTTCTGGGACTCGTCCCCGGCGAGCAGGACCTCGAGCTCCGCTTGCTTGATCTTCTTCCGCGCGACCGTTTGCCCCTCGCGCCGACGGAGGATCTCCGCGAATACGGCGTCATCGGACATCCCTTCGAGCGCGACGCGCACGGCCTCGACCTTCTTGCGGAAGAACCGCACATCGTCGGCGTCGTCCGCGCCCTTGATGGTATCGTGGACGCTCGTCACCTTCTCGCGCATGGCGGCGTCGCGGTCCGGGATGTGAATGACGCTCGCCGGCACCGAGAAATACGCATGGGACGCCGAGCGCAGCAAGAAGCGCATCGGTGCTTTGCATTCGACCTTCTCGTCGGTCCCAAGCCAGGGCCGCCTTCCGTCGCAATAGCCGAGCGGAGGATGGTCCTCCACCATGCGCCGCGTGGCGTAACTCATGCGAATCGTCGCGCCGCATCCGGTGCACGAAAGCCGCACGTCGTCCAGGTCGCCGCTCGCCGCGGCCTCGTCGATCCACAGAATCGGGCGGCGGCACGGGTCGGCCTCCTTGCGGCGGAGATGGGCGAGATCGATCCACGCGATGTCGTCGAGGTGCCCGGCGGGGCACGCACGCGTGAAGCGCACCGGCTGCACCTTGCTCGCCTTCCCCTTCCCTCCCTTGCACTTGTGCCCCGTCCCGTCGAGCTGGTTGATCCGCAGAAGCCGCCTCGGCTTCGCGCCATCCTTGCGTGGCGCGAGCCCGCCGTCCTCCCAGCAATGCTCGTTCTGGCAAATGAACCACTCCGGGAACCGGAATGCCTTGATCCACTTTCGATCGGGCGACTCGAGCTCCCGCCCGGATGCTGGGGGCGCGTGGAGCTTCACGTTCCGGAAATCGGGCTCCTTCGACAGCATCGCGAGCAGCCGATCCTCCGTGATCTGCTCGCCCTTCGCCCACCACGAGAGCCCCGCGACGATCGCCGCGTCGTCGACGAAATCGACCAGCGCCCCCGGGCCGTACGTCGTGATGATCTGGCTATGGCGGATCGTGCCCTCGGGCCGCTTCTCTCGCCACTTCACCCCGACCTTCCAGAGATCCTTGCTCATGATTCGGCCCTCGCCAAAGCGTTCTGGCTCGCCCGCAGGTCTGCGACGTACACGTCCGTCGTGCCCTCGACGTCACGCATGGAGCGGTTCGCCACGAAGACCTTCTCGTGGTCTTTGCACTTCGCGAGGTCCTCATCGAGAGGCATCCGGAGCAGCGGCCTCTTCGAGGATTGCTCTTCGTATTTCTGATAAGCGAGCCCGTCCTTCGTGGGATCATCCTTCACGACGCGGGTCCAGCTATCGAGCAACGCGTCGATCCTCGCCCGCAGCACGGCCTTCACGTCATCGATCGGGTCGTCCCCCGTTTGCCCCTTCCGGTGGGCCTCGGCGCGGTTCGCGATCACGTCACCGATGAACCCGAGCTCGGTCTTGACGTCGCCAACTTTTTCCGCGGCGTCGGGTGCCGTGAGGCGCGGATCGCCGAGCCGGGCCAGCGCCACGACGAGACCGGCGATGCCGCGGTCCACTGCGCGAGGCGAGAAGGGCGTGATGCTCGTGGCCTCTACGCCACGGTAGAAGGATTGATGGTACGCGGCGAAGTGCTCGAAATGCGAGCGGTCGCGTGGCTTGTGCGCGTTGAGCAGGGTCACCACGAGCCCGGGCCTCTTCGCGTCACGGCCGACGCGGCTCGTGGCCTGGATGTATTCCGCCGTCGTCTTGGGTTGACCACAGACGACCATGAGACCCAATCGCTGGATGTCGACGCCGACGGAGATCATGTTCGACGCGAGCGCAACGTCGACCGGCGCGTGCTTCTTCGATTTCTCGAAGTGGACCTGCTCCAGCCGCTCCTTGGCCTCCTTCACCTCGTCCGTCGTTCGCCGGCTCGTCAATTCTACGCACTCGAATGCGATCTTCCGATCGACGAAATGCGCGCTCGTCTCTCCCGCGCGATGACGCAGGCTCGCGCGCATGAGCCTCGCGCGGACCTCCTCCTCCACGATGCGCTGCGAGCCCCCGAGCTCGCGCAAGCTATTGAAGTACCCGACGAGCGTCATGTACGGGTCCGCGGCCTTCGGGTCCTCGAGGAACGTGCGCTGCGCGGCAGAAAGCAGCGCGATGTACGTCCGCATGAGCAGCACCTTCTGGCTGCGGCCCGGGGCCGAGAGGCCCACGTACTGGCGCGCATTCGCCTTCGTGGTCGGCACCGTCTCGGCGAAAAACGAGGTCCTTCGATTCGGACCTGGCGGCGGGAAGACCTCGACCTCCGATCGACCAAAGAGCGCTCGAATCTGCGCCTGCGCCCGCCGCACCGTCGCCGTGGACGCGACGATCTTCGGCCGCACCCGCTTCTCGCCAATCTGCCGCGTCGTCAAATGGTCGATCGCCGTCTCGTAAAGCCCGACCATCGTCCCGAGCGGGCCCGAGATGAGGTGCAGCTCGTCCTGGATGATGAGGTCCGGCGGCAAGAGCGGCTCGGGCAAGGGGCGCGCGGTCGGGGGCATCTCCGCCGGGCCGTAAAAGCCGAGCTGGTTGTGGTGGGTGACGTTCTTGCCCAGCAGGAGCCCCGTCTTGCCAACCCACGGCAGCCCGGCGAACTTGTCGACGGTGGCGATCAGGAAACAGGGCAACTCGCGATAGATCTCGTCGTCCACCGCGAGGATCGGGATCCCCTCGGGGTGGTCCTTCTGCCAGCGGAACTCGCATTTCCCCGTGCAGACCACCCGCAGCCGGTCCGGCGCCTTGAAATCGGGCTTCAGCTCGAACGTGTCCTGATGGAACGATTCTCCGCACCAGGGGCACCGGTCGAGCGGGATGGGCGAAGGGTTCTTCTTCGGGTCCTCCCGGAACTTCTTCACCCGGTTCAGCGCTGTCGACTCGTCGTGATCCTGATCCGTCCCGAAGCGGTTCGGCGTCGCGCTCTTGCCGACCCAGAGGCCAATGGAGAACCGCTGCGGCCCGAGCTTCTGCGGATCCTTCCGCCGGCGCAGTTCGAGTGCGCAGATCAGCGCCGCCGCGCGCTCGAGCTGGTCGAGCGTGAGCAGGCGGAGCGTGTACCGCATGAGCACCGTCACGCCCGCCGAGCCGATCCCCGGGTGCGTGAGCCTGCGCAAGACGAGCGTGAAGGCCGCGAGGCCGAGGTACGCCTCGGTTTTACCGCCGCCCGTCGGGAAGAAGATGAGGTCCACCCAGTCGCGCTCGTCGCTCGTCGGCTCCACCTGCGCGGCGACGTTCATCAGCAAAAACGCGAGCTGGAACGGACGCCACTTCGGGACGAATTTGCCCGACGCGACGCTCGCCGGATCCTTTCGTTTCTCCCGCTGGGTCTGCGCATCGGCCATCACGTCGTTCGCGACGCGGAACGCCTCGAGCGCGGCAGGGCTCTCCCCGAGGATACGAATGCCTCGCTCGATTCGCGCCTTCGCGCGGCGTGCGGCGTCGAGCAATCCCGCCGCCGTATCCATCCGCGTCGCGTGCCCGTCCAGGTCCGTGTCCGCCTGCGCCTCGATCCATTCGCCGTAGGCGGTCACGAGCTTCCCGACCTTGTCCTTCAGCGTCTCGGCGTCCTCGATCTTGGCGAGCTCGCGCATTTCGAGGGTGACACCTTTGACCTCCGACGGCTCGACCTTCTCGATCTCGGCCGTGGGCAGCCACGTCGTGGAGACCTCATTGCAAAACGGGTCCCTGCCCTGCCCCTGCACCTTGGCGACCGTGGAGACGCCGTGGCCCACCGCATACTCGAAACAATCGCGATAGAGCAGGTCGCCGACCTTCTCGTCGATGTCGGCGTCCGGGCTCGCCCCGCGCAGGTTCGGCCGCGGGACGAAATCCTCGGTGCAGGAAACCGTGAATCGGGTCTGAAAGATGAACCCTCGGTCCTCCTCCGGGCGCGGGATGGGGTCGCGCTGGTTGACGAGGAAGATGGTCGCATACCGCGTCCCTTTCTCGACGAACGCGAGCTCCGTCTCCGGGACGGGCCGGAGCACGACACGCAACACCACGCCGCCCGATCCTTCGAGCAGCACGTCGAACCGCGGTTTGTCGTCGAGCGGAATCGTGACGGTGTGCTCGTAGGGCGTGCGGACCCAGTGGTGGCGGGAGCGGGCGTCTTCGGCGGGGGGGATGTCACTGTCGGGCCTCACCCCCAACCCCTCTCCACTTCGTGGAGAAGGGGGCGGAGAGGCGGGAGCGTAGGTGCCGAAGGTGACGCGCACCGTGAGGCGCTTGCTCGCCGCGCGCACGAGGACGCTGAGGCCCATGCTCGACGGGAACACGGGGCGACGCGCGGCGGGCGCATCGGCCTCGCCTTCGGACGCGTCGTCGAGCGCCGAGGAGAGGTCATCCCCGGCCTCCTCGTCCTCCTTCTCCTCGGCCTTCTGACCCGTGGGCGCGAGGAAACCCGTCAGGTACCAGTGCGCGGGCGAGGAGGTGAGGGTCTCGGTGGCGTGCGCGGCGTCGCGAGGGTCGTCGGGGTCGGGGCCGAGGAGATCGTCGCGGAGGGTGTAGACGAGATCGGCGCGGACGGTGGCGGGGGTGGCCATCGTCCGGGAGGTTACACCGAGAGCGGCGAAGGATGGAACTGCTTCCGGCGGCGTGAATCCTCGTTACCCATCAAGGCGCGAGATCAGAACGTGCCGACGACGCCGACGCCCTGGTACGTCGAGGAGAAGCTTGGCGTGATGGCGAGGACCTTCGGGCCGTTCGTCGCCGTGGTCGAGGTCTTCTTCGGCAGGTACCAATCGAAGAGCGTAAAGAGGCCGGTGCCGATCGCGCCGACGCCGAAGACCACCCAACCGACGGTGGCGGCGGTGGCGTTCGTGTTGTAGTCGGCAATGTCCTTGCGGAGCACGTCGCACGCAGCCTCGTAGCCCGGCAGATCGGAGCCGCTCGTGTCGGGCGAGCCGCAGGGTTTGTTGTTGCCGTAGTTCGTGATGGGATCGGCCGCGGCTTGGTCGCGGATCGCGTCCGCGCGCGCGTTGGCCCTGTCGATCGCGGCGCTCGCGCCGAGGGTGAACCCCAGGCCGAGGCCGAGGCCGACGACGGTGACGCCCGAGCCGACCCACGCGATGGGCTTGCGCGTGTACCACCTGGAAAACGGCTCACGCGTGGTCTCCACGGGCACGTTCGACGCATCGAGATCCACCGTCTTCGCCTCCCCCTTGGCCAGCGTGACCTGGCGCTCCACGCGTGGCTGCCCCGGCGCGACCATCACCACGATGTGTTCACCCGGATCCACAAGCCGCGCGACACCACGCGACCCCTCGAACACCTCGGTGTCATCCAGAAAGACCCGGACGCCTCGCGCCCCGCCTCCCGGAAACCGCAACGTGAGCCGTGGGATCACGGGAGCCAGCTCCTCCTTCTTCTGCGTGGCCTTTTCGACGCGCTCGAGGTACCTCCCGCGCTTCCACGTGGGCAGCGCCTCGACCATTTTCAGGAACTCATCGTATGCCTCCACGGCCCCGACGAGCTTCCCGGCGCTCGCCAGGCAATCGGCGAGGGTGTGCTGTGTCCCTGGCAGTGGGTCGAGCTTCATGCTCTCCGCGATCGCTGGACATCCCGCGGCGAACCGCCCCCGCTGCATGTGCTCCACGCCGCGATTGAAGAGCGCTTCGGCCATGGCGACATCCTGTGCGAAGACCACCCGTGGCGCCGCGCAGACGAGGAGCGCGAGCACGGACCCCAAGAACCGTGTAGGCGTCATCATGTCACCTCGGCCACCGAGGGTACATGATCCAAACTAGTACGCCAAAAACCTGGACCGGCGAACTCCTGTCACCGCGGCCCTGAGGGCACGCCCGTAGACGTCCCTCGGACGAGCAAACCGGTGCGACCTCTCACAGAAAACGCGCCAAAGCCAGGTCCGGACGTCCCGACCTGGCTTTGGCGCAGGTGCGAAGCCACCTCCGGGCGTCCCGAGACGAGCATGGCGCAGGTGCGAAGCCACCTCCGGACGTCCCGACCTGGCTTTGGCGCAGGTGCGAAGCCACCTCCGGGCGTCCCGAGACGAGCATGGCGCAGGTGCGAAGCCACCTCCGGACGTCCCGACCTGGCTTTGGCGCAGGTGCGAAGCCACCTCCCGACGTCTCGACCATCGCTTGGCGCAGGTGCGAAGCCACCTCCGGACGTCCCGAGCTCTCCTTGGCGCAGGTGCGAAGCCACCTCGGGACGTCCCGACCTCTCCTTGGCGCAGGTGCGAAGACATCTCCGGGCGTCCCGACCTCTCTTTGGCGCGGGTGCGGAGGCGACTCGGGACGTCCGGACCTCTCTTTGGAGCGATTTACGCCTTCTCCCCGCCCTTCCCCATGGGCAACTCCAGCGTCGCCTCGTCCTTCTTCCCCCGCTTCTTCCCTCCGCCGCCCTTCTTGGTGGGCTTCTTCGCCTCGGCCTGTTTCGCCTCCTCGGCCTCCTTCGCGGCGATCACGCGATTGAGCTCGAGCAGCCGCGCGAGGACCTCGTCGCGCGTGTCCTCGCCCCAGGTGAACCGGATGGACTCGTCGAGCTGGGGCCGGAAGTCGTAGACGGGCTGGATGTCGGTCCAACCGTAGGCGTCGAGGACGGCGCGGTCCATCTGGGCGTGGAGGTCGCGGAGTTTTTTGATTTGGGGTGAGCGCTCGTCGGGGTTGTGGAAGCGGTTGTAGGTCTTGGTGAGGCCCTCGTTGTTCTCGATCATGAGGGCGGCGCGGAAGCCGTAGTATTCGCGGCCGATGGATTCGAGGGTGGGATTTTGTTCGTAGTTCGGCGGGAAGGGGAAGGTTTCGAAGCAGTCGGAGGGGGTGTAGCGAAGGTCGTCCTTCATCGACGAGCCGAAGAACCGCGCCCAGCACTCATGGACCCGTGATTGCAGAATCGCAAAGCCACGTTCAATCGGCAGTACGAATATGTTTAAGGTGTGGCCGAAGACCCGATCTGTCGGCTGAGCAGCAAAGGCTAAGTGTGCACTGACCTGGGAGTTGGCGAGCACCAACTTTCGTGACTCCATCGCCTCGTAGAGGCTGGGACGCTCCGTGTGCCAATGCCACCACCGAGCACGCAAGTAGTCTGCCTGCGGATTCCGAGGTCCTGCTTCGCGGACGGGCTTTACCAGAGCCTCGACAATCGCCATTAGCCCCGGCCATTTGTCTCGACACTCTTCCTCGCCGAGTCGACCAAACCGGATGACCCAACGATGAGGGCTTTGGGCCGGGCTCGAGTTCAGCTCCTCGCCCCCGATGTACGGGAAGATTCGATCCTGGCTCGCGGGGTTCGCCGCGATGACTTCTCTCATCCGCGCAACCGGTGAGGCGCCGTCCGTTTGGTCGTCGAACGTGAACCCTTTACCGCTGATGTTGCTACCTTGAAAGCTCTTGTTCTCGTTGATCACGAGACGGGCCGGGTCCGTGTCGTTCTGCCCGTCGAACAAGAATGCAGATATTCGCCCGACGACCTTGCCGTCGAGATTGCAGTCGACAGGGACGGCCCGTTTGATGATGTGCACGATGCTGACGATCACCGCGGCAGCGTGTGGCCATGTCACGCGTCGCCTCGCAGCGTAGATCGATCCACCATTCAGCAGGATCGGCGTGAGCGAACTCGCCCGCGTATCTCCCTGCGACAGCGTGTTCGTGGCAATCATACCCATGGTCCCTCGATCACGTGTCAGCTCGAAGGCGCGTCGGAAAAAGTAGCCGACCAAATCACTCTTGCCATTCGACCCGGCGGCGCTGAGTACCAGCCACTCGATGTACATGGCGCCGCTCGATGCGCCAATCGTATTCTTACCGGCGAACGGCGGATTCCCCACGAAACAATCGAACCCCGGATTCCCCCGCCCAAACACCTCCGGAAACTCGATCTCCCAATGGAAAGCCGGCACCGCCCGCTCCCCCTCCCGCAGCCCCGCCACCATCCCCCGTAGCTCCGCGTCGAACTGCCCCGTCGCGAGCCACACCCCGACCTTCACCCCGACGTCCTCGATCGCCTTCTTCCGCGCCTTGTCCGAACCCTCCGCGAAGTACGCCGCGACGACCAGATCCCCCAGCATCCGCACCGTCCCGAGCGCCTCGTTCGCCGCCTCCCACAGCTCCCGCAGCTCGTCGTTCTCCGGCGGATCCCCCATCGCATGAATCCGCGCCCGCAGCGCCTCCGCCTCCTTCACCTTCTCGGAGACGACCGCCCGCACCGTCTCGATCTGCTTCCCCTTCGAGACATCAAGCGAAAGGCTCGCGATCTGCTCCTTCGAAAGCCCGACCAGCGAATCCCCATGCCGCAGCGAATGATCCACAAACGTGAACGGATGCTCCTTCGCAAACGTCACGAGCCACATCGACAGCCGCGCCAGGTCCACCGCGAGCGGGTTCTTGTCCACCCCGTAAATGCACTTCTGCGCGATCAACCGCCGTGCATGCAGCACCGGATCCTCGTCCCGCGGCAGCTCCGGCATCGTCCCCGTCCGCCGCCACGCGTCCACCAGCTTGTCCGCGAGCTGCCGGCACGCCTCCACCAAAAACGCTCCCGACCCCATCGCAGGATCGCAGATCTTCAGGTCGAGGATCCCCTCCGGCCGCACCTCCTTCCCGAGCCGCTCCAGCACCGGCCGCAGCGTCGTCTCCACGATCGGCAACGTGAGCGACCGCGGCGTGTAATGCGACCCCGTCCGCCGCCGCTCCTCCCCGGGCTGCAAATACAAAGACCCCTTCGCCAGGATCCCCGGTTGCCTCGGCGAAACCCTCTTCCCGAGCGCCGCCGCGAGCGCCTCCACGCTGCTGGCGTTTTTCACCTCGGCCCCGGCCTTGTCCTTCAAATCGAGGTTCGCCCGCGCCTTGATCTCCTTCACCCGCTCCGCGCCCGAGAGCCGCACGAGTGATTCGAGATCCACCACCACGTGCTCGGGCATCAGGCAAAGCGAATCCCCCTCCGCCACCTCGATCTCGAAGCCCATCAGCCCTTCGTACACGCTCCCGATCTGCTCGACGTCGAGCCCCTTGTACTGGAGCCGCTCGCCATCGAGCACGAGCAGCCGATCGAGCACGCGATGGACCACGCCGTCACTGACGCGCGGCAAGTCGAGGATCTCCCCCGCCTGCCGCACCGCGCCCCGCGGGCGGCCTTCGAGGAAAGGGAACGCGTCCGGATCGAAGAACGAGCCCTTCCGCGGCGGAAGGGAGAGGCCATCGGCTGCGCGCACGCCGTCGTGCAGGAGCCGGAACAGCGTGATCACCCGGCCCCACGCGCCATAACGATCGTCGATCGTGTCGCCGTACCGATTGCGATCCTCCGTGAGCAGCGCATGCAGGCGCGAGAGCGAGTAGCCGCTCGCGTAGAGGTCCGACTCCATCGGGAGTAGGCCCCGCTCCTCGGCGTACAGGACGAACACCATACGCATGAGCACGGTGACGAGGCCCGTGTAAATCTCCTGCCGATGGTCGCGCCGCACGTCCCCGAGAATGGCGCCCTCGGCGATCCGATCCGCCCGCTCGAACCCGCCGAGCAGCTCGCGCAAGGCGGCGAGGATCTGCTCGCGGAGCTTGTTCGAGACGGTGTTCTGGTACTCGCGGCTCGCGGCGAGCAGCGCGCCGAGGCGCTTCTTGTCCTCCAGCGAGAGGATACGCCGCTCGTTGAGGAGCATGTGCATCGCGCCGAGCAGCGGACGCCCGTCCACGCTGAGCATCTCGGCGAGCCGGAACGTCACCCACCCGGCGCTCTCTCCCTTGGGCGCGTACACGAGCCGGAAATCGCGCCCATTCGAGAGGAGCCCCATGGGCACCCCCGTCTCGCGCAGGAGCCGCTCGAAGCGCTGGTGGGGCGTGGCGCTCCAGCGCTTGTCGTCCGAGGCGGCGTCGAGCTCCTTCCGGTGCGTCTCCTCGACGAGGAGGACGAACGTCTCCGGCTCGTCGATCGAGCGGAGCGCGAACGTCGGGACGAGCCACTCGCCGCCGTCGAGATGCACGCGGAGGGAGTGCGGGAGCTCGGCGCCGGAGACGAGCTGCTCGCCTCCCCAGTCGAGGATGTCGCGGAGGAAGCCGCGCAGATCGGCGATGTGCTTCCGTTCCCCGGCGAGCTCGCGCAGCGTGGCCTGGAGCTCGATCACCGGCCAGGTGATGTTCGCCTCGGCGGCCTTGAGGGCGGCGGTGGTGACGACGAGCCCCTCGGGCTGCGCCATGCCGAGCCATTCGGTGTGGAGGCGTTCGTTGGTGTCCATCACGCTTCGAGTCCCCGATTCACGACGTCGCCGGCCACAGATACACGAGCCCCACCCGCTCCAGCCGGTGGTGCCTCACCTCGTACTGCTCCCGAATCCGCTGCGGCTCCCGCTCGAGCTCCTTGTCGAGCTCCGCGGCGCGCTTCTCCATGTGGCGCGTATCCGCCTCGAACTGGTGCTTCTGCTCTTCCTCGTCCGTCGCCCACGGCAGCGTGAGCTGCTTCCGGTCCACGAGCTCCTTGCCGATCAGGGTCTTCTGCGCGAGCAGGATCCGCTCCATCTCCGCGGCCTCGGCGCGCCCCCGCACGCGCAGCTTCTCCTCGGCCCAGAAGATACGCCGCAGAGCCTTCGATTTCAGCGTCTCCCAGAGGGCATCCTCGTCCTTCGGCGCCGATTGCATGAGCTTCTCGACGACGTGGTCCGCGACCTTAAGCTGATTTTCCTTTCCGAGGACACCGAACAGCGACTCGAGCGCGCGCTCCTCGGCCTCGGCCGTCTCGAATGCCTTGAGCCGGGAAGGATCGTCCCCCTCCGACCAGTACGCCGCGACGACCAGGATCTCCTCGTGGAGGCGCGACGCGCCCACGCCATACAGCGAGAGCCGCCCGAGCGCGAGCACGCGATTGCGCCGGTGCGTCGCATCGACGGCTACGGTCACGCGCGAGAGCCGATCCTCCCCGAACGCCTGCGCCCGGAACTGGGCGAGGACGCGCTGCGTGAGCTTGTGCTGGAGGTGGAGTTGCACGGTCTCGGACGCGAGCGTCGTGGAAGGCTCGAAGCTCACGGGCCGCGGGGGATTCTTCGCCCGCCACTCCCACTCGGGCAGCTTGCGCGTGCGCGGCGCCCGAAGGGTATCCATGATGTCCCGCCACGTCGCATCCGTACCGGCGAGCTTGTCGAGCGGCGGCACGTCGTAGCTGCCGGTGGCCGCCTTCCTCTCGGTGAGCGGCGGCAAGCTCGCGAGGCGCAAGCCCACGTTCACCACGTCCCGCAGCCGTTCGGGCTTCAGATCGAGGTGCTCCGTGGCCTTCTGATCGAGCTTCTGTAGCTCTTCGAGTTGCGCGACGATCTCCTTGTCGCGGGCCTGCTCGAGCTCCTCCTCGACGACGGGATCACGCCCCTCCTCGGGGACGACCTCGGTGATCGTCTTCGCGAGCTCCAAGGCCCGCGAGCGCCTGATCCCGTCCTTCAGGCTGTTTTCCAGGCGACGCTCGACGACGTCGGCGAGAGACCCGAGCTGCTTGCGAATGCGCTCCGTCTTCTTGACGAGCGCCGCGAGCACGGCGTCCTCGGGCCGCTGCGGGTAAACGAAGTAATGGCACCGCACGACCTTCTCCGGCTGGAGCATGCGGTCGATGCGGCCGTTGCGCTGCTCCATCCGGCCCGGGTTCCACGGCAAATCGAAATGGAACAGGTCCGCACATTGCGCCTGGAGGTTCACGCCTTCGCGCGCGGCGTCGGTGCCGATCAGGATCCGCACCGGATGCGAGGCATCGTTGAACGCCTGCTTTACCCGCTCGCGCGCCTCCTCGTCCATTCCACCGTGGAGCGTCAAGATCCGCTCCTCGGCGAGGTCGGTCCCGGCGATCGCCGCTTCGAGCTCGCGGACGAGGTAATTCTTCGTGTCGACATACTCGGTGAAGATGAGCATGCGACGCGGGAGCCAGGTGGCCTTCCCCTTGACCTTGGGGCATTGATTCTCGCGAATCCAGCCGACGAGCCAGCGAATCTTCGCATCCGAGAGCCCCCGCGCGCGCTCGGCGATCTCCGACATCTCGTCGAGCAAGACCTGAGCGCGCGCATCATCGGAAGCCGCGGCCCCTTCCTGCGTCGCCCGGGCCACGGCGACGTCTTCGAGCTCGGCGATCACCTCGTCCGTGAGGTCCTCGTCGCTCTCGAAGAGGGACGTTTGCACGGCAGCCGGAGCCTTCGCCGCGCTGGCGAGGAGGGACTTGGCCGCGCTCTTCCGGTGCACGGAGAGCGTCCGGGCGAACGCCTCGACGGACGACAAGAGCCGCTTCTGGAGGGCAATGGTGACGAGCTTGCCGGCGGCCTTCGCCCGGTTGCTCGCCGCGGCGAGACGTCGTTCGAGGATCTCGGTGTACTCGGCGAGCTTCTCGGACAGGAGGATCTCGGGCGTATCCGGCGGGAGATTACCGAGATCGATCTGACGCACCTCACGCTCGGGGATCTGCGAGCCGATGTGCTTGCGCAACTCCCCCTTGAGCCGCCGCACCATCACGGGCTTGAGCGCATTCGCGTTTTTCGGGGGCACGCCACGCGTGAAGCGCTGCGGGTCGAGGATCTCGAGGAGCGCCGAGAACGAGTTCGAGTGCCCATTGTGCGGCGTGGCCGAGAGAAACAGGCGATGCTCGAAGCGCCGGGCGATGTCGCGGACCGCGCGCGTCGTCTGCGAGTCGATCGCATACTTGCTCTCGGACGCGGGCGCCGCGACGTGCGCCTCGTCGAGGATGAAGAGGCTGCCCGGGCAGAAGTCGCCGAGCCAGTCGCGAAGCCCGATGAGATAGTCCTCGTCACGCAGGAGATTGTGGCTGATCAGGAAATGCCGGTGCGTGGTCCACGGGTTCACGCCGAAGCCACGCTCGCGGCGCCGGGCGTTCACGTACGCCTTGTCGAGGACGGCAAACGCGAGCCCGAAGCGCTGGCCGAGCTCGTCACGCCACTGCAGGACGACCGATGCGGGCGCCGCGATGACGACGCGGTGGACACGCTGGCGGAGCAAGAGCTCCTGAAGCACGAGGCCCGCCTCGATGGTCTTGCCGAGGCCGACGTCATCCGCGATGAACAGGTTCACCCGCGGGAGCGCGAGGGCCTTGCGCAGCGGCTCGAGCTGGTAGCTCTTCGGGACGATGCCCGCGCGAAGCGGCGCCTGGAAAAGCGTGGGATCGGTGGAGGTCACGCACCCCCAGCGCAGCGCGTGGAGGTAGGCCGCGAAGGTCCGGGGGTCGTCGGGGCTGGGGTTCGGCCGGATCGCGGTTTTCCCCGAGAACAGTTCTAGCACCCCTGACCCGGCGTAACCCGCTGGATCCTCGTCCTGCTGACGACGGATCGGCGCCGCTGGCGAGCGTTGGTGCCACTTCGGACCCCGTGGCCGCCCTTTGGGGCATCCCTGGAGCGGACCCACGCAGTACCCTTCTCGCCGTCCTCGTCCAGGGAGAGGTCACGGCGGCGGCTTGGGGCGATTTTGAAGCCTCGGCGGTGGCTCACGACGCGGCAGAAAGGCTTCTGGCACTGCTGTCGGACGCGGATGAGAGCACGGCCGCCGCGCGAGCCGCGCACGATGCCGTCGGCAAGCTACTCCGTGCCATGAAGCGGCGGTAGGTCGTCCCTGTCCTGGCGGGGGTCCCTCTGGAGCGAGGGGCCCCAGCCCGACACCGCGGGCGCGGCCTTCTAGCCTGTCGGCTTGCCGGCTAGCCGAGCTGCCTTGGCCACGAACTGGTTCACTTCGGCCGCGACCTTGGTTGCAGACCTCATTTGCAAGCCTGTCTCTTTGGCGATCGACTCCATCAGCTGCGTCATTTGCTCGGCAGACTCCACTTTGATGGCGTGTCGCTCCCTCAAAGGCCCAGGAATGCGACTAAAGGCCACGTCGCGTGTCAGCAGTGCGCATGTTCTTTTTTTAAGGGCCCATGCGGCTCCAAGCTCCATAGTGACAAAGCTTGATTTTAGACCCTCCTTCGTGAGGAGCCCAAGCACAACCTTACACTGCTCCAGGTTTTGGCGAAGAACTTCCCCTGCGTGATCACCTGGGTCGAGTTGGTGCCCCTCCACAGAGGTGCAGCGAATCGCGCTTTCCGCTCCTATGAACTGGATGCAGGCTTCAAGGCAATCTACCAGTGCCTTGGCAAGTTCCTTGTCCCTGGATGAGTGACTGATAAAAGCGAGAACGTGATTCATATCCTTGCCTGCGTCTATAGTATCGCTGGAATCGGTGGACGTAAGTATTTCGAGTGCGCGGCGTCCAAATTCGACCGGCGCTATAGGGACAGTGCGTCCGGAAGTCCGGTTAGCTTCGCGGACGAGATACGCCTGCGCGGCATATAAAAAGTCAACCAAGTCATTCGCAGGAAGCTTTAAGCACGCGTCCGCGGTCGAGAAGCACCCTACTTGCTGAAGGTCCAACCCGACGCTCTCCTGAAGGAGGGGGTTCACAGCGTCGAATATTGGAGCAGGTCTCCCGCTGATAAACTCTTGGTTTAATCCGATGCCAGCAGCTCTGGGCCAGTGCGGCTCTGAAAGCAGGAGTAGCCCCTTCAGCTGTACGCGAGCGCGCTGGGAAAGGTCCCGCAGCGGTTTGATCGACATTAACGTCTTACTCGGGTCTAAACTCTCCCTGACTTTGGCAGCACGCCCGCTAGCAGATGTTGTGGTTCCCTTAGCTTTAGCCGTCGACGAGCGCCCCCCGGTAACAACTGCTGCGACAGTAGTTGACGGGCCGCCTTGAGGCTTCTTGTTGCGGGACATCTCTTTTTACCTTTTCCGTGGACGAACGGTGGTGGTCTTCCCTTTCGCTTCGGCCTTCTGGCCACCGACTGCCATACCGCCTACGCTTGAGTTGGTCACAACCGGACCATGATAGTTATGAATTTCGCGCGCGTTAGGTTGCGCCGTCTCACTTCCGGATGTTGTCGCACGGATGTGTGCCGACATGTAGTGAAAGTGTCCGGCGACTCGCAGGAACCGCTCCGCCATATCCCTTAAGTAGTTCTCAAGGTTGACGAGCTGTTTCTTATGTGACCGCGAACGCGGCAATTCTTGACTAAAGTTCAGCTCGGCCTCAATAAGATTCCGGCGATCGCGAGTTTGCGCATTGGGTGGCTGCGCATCCAACCAACCGTCAAGCTGTTGCAGGACCGAGCTGGTTAGCTGCCTATGTACCTTTAGCGCCGCTTCTTCCGCCTCTACCACGAGGTCTAGATCACCATCCTCTAGCGCATCGAGTATCCCTTGCGCCGAGGTCCGACATTTATTCGCCGCCTGCTTGAATGCCGAAACGAACTGCTTCATGTGTTGGAGAAGACTCTCCTACACTCTGCCGAACGCTGGATCAAGAGGGCAGAGGGGTCTCGGGGAGCAACGCGAGTAACAGGCCATGCAACATGGCCCGTTTGGCGTGCGTAGGGGTCCCTACGGTCCCCCCCCGCCGGAGGCCCATCGCCGGGGCGTGGAGCCGCCCTTTGGGGCCCCGCCGGAGCCGACCCACGCCGGGCCCTTCTGGCTGTGCTCGTGCAAGGGGAGGTTACGGCGGCGGCGGCGGCAGGCGGCCGGAGCCGACCCCGCCGGGCCCTTCTGGCTGTGCTCGTGCAAGGGGAGGTCACGGCGGCGGCGGCAGGCGACCTCGACGCCACGATGGTCGCGCATGAGGCTGCCGGCAGGCTCCTCGCGATGATGCCGGACACCGGTGACGACATGGCCGCCGCGCGAGCGGCGCACATGGCCGTCGCCAAGCTTCTCCGGGCCATGAAGCGACGATGATCCATCCTCCCGCGACCCCCTCGCATCTGGGGGGGCTCGCGGGATCGTCTGTCCGCGGGGTTTGTCTTAGCGAGGGAGCTGTGGTAGGGATCTCGGACACCCTCATGCGCGAGTAGGGAGGAACGTATCTCCTCGCCCACCCCCGTCGTGACATCGCCGGCCTCCTTCCCCAACGCTTGGGGTCCCGAAGGAGGACCCGATGCGGCATCATCAGCAAGCGGCGGCCATTCGCGCCGAGCTCGAGCATCTCGAGGACCGAGGACGAGGCAGGGCGTACCCGGAGCACGTACGTCGGCTCGCGGTTACCTATTTTCGATCGCGCCGCGACGCCGGTATCACGATAGCGGAGATCGGCGCCGAGCTCGGCATTCCATGGCGGACCGTGTATGCCTGGGCGACGAGGAACCAAGGCCACGAGCTCTCGACCGCGGACTTTGCTCCCGTCGAGATCCTCGACGCTCCGGCCATCCGCCCCCCCGGGCCTTTCGTCGTCGAACATCGCTCGGGAGTTCGAATCGAGGGGCTCGATCTCGATTCGCTCGTCGAGCTTCTGCGGAGGCTGTCGTGATTGGCTCGACGCGGCAGATCACGGTCTATGCCTACCGGGCTCCGGTCGACATGCGCAAGTCCTTCGACACGCTCACCGCGCTCGTCATCCAGGGCCTACGACGCGACGTGATGTCGGGTGACCTCTTCGTCTTCGTGAGCCGCACGCGGCAGCGGGCCAAGGTCCTGTACTGGGATGGCACGGGGCTCTGTCTTTTCGCGAAGCGCCTCGCGAAAGGGTACTTCGCCGCGCCGTGGACGCGGGCCGGGGACGGCCCGCTCGTGCTCACCACGAGCGAGCTCGCGCTCCTGCTCGAAGGCAGCGATCTGATCGCGCGCATGCCGCTCTCGCCTCCCGCATATGCGCCCACCAATCGGGTGCTGCGCTGGGGCTAAGTGACGTTTTTTTCGGACCGTCGGTACATTCGAGGGGTCTGACGACATTATACGGGCAGGAACGCCCGATGAATTTCGAGACCGAGAACGACCCCGAGATCCTCCGCCAGGCGGCGCTGCTGCTCGAACGCGAGAACCAGAAGCTCGCGAAGAAGATCATCGAGCTGACGCGAGAGCTGCTCACGTTGAAGGGCGGCGACCCCGAGCAGCTCAAGCTGCGCATCGCCGAGCTCGAGCGGCAGATCGCCTCGAAGAACCGCATGCTCTTTGGCGAGAAATCGGAGCGGCGCGCGAGTGACGAGGAGAGCGCGCCGCCCGCGCCGCCCACGCCGCCGAAGCCCCCGCAGAAAGGGCACGGTCCCAAAGCGCAGCCGTCGTTGCCGATCGAGGAGGTCCCCCACGTCCTCGACGAGGCCGATCGGGTGTGCAGCGCGTGTGGCGAGATGCTCGACGTCTGGGAGGGGCAATTCGAGCAATCGGAAGAGGTCGATGTCGTGCCGCGCCGCTTCGTGCTGAAGCTGCACAAGCGGCAAAAGTATCGTTGCCGGTGCGGCGGCTGCGTCGAGACGGCGCCGGGGCCCTTGAAGCTCTTCGAGGGGGCGCGCTACTCGATTGATTTCGCCATCGAGGTCGCGAGCGAGAAGTACCACGACCACGCTCCGCTGGAGCGCCAGGTGCGGAAGATGCGACGCGAGGGGCTGGTCGTGGAGTCGCAGACGCTCTGGGATCAGATCGAGCGCCTGGCGAGGCTGCTCGCCCCTGGACACGAGGCGCTGGTGCAATACCAGCTCGCGCAGGGCGTCCTCGGGGTCGACGAGACGCGATGGCCGCTGCTCGGCAAGAGCGAGCCGTCGCGATGGTATGCTTGGTCGATGGTTTCGACGAACGCGGTCGCCTATCGAATCCTCGATGGCCGCTCGACCGAGGAGGCCAGGAAGATGCTCGGCGGGTACAAGGGCGTCGTCATGTGCGACGCCTATGCCGTGTACAAATCGCTGGCGAAGACGGAAGGCTTCACGCTCGCGCACTGCTGGGCGCATGTGCGGAGGGAATTCATCGAGGCCGAGGTGTCGTTTCCCGCGGAGGCGAAGGTGGTGCTCGATCTGATTCGTGGCCTCTACGCGGTGGAAGCGAAGTGCAAGCCGGCTCCCGACGGAGATGAAGAGCGTCTCGCGCTGCGGCAGGCGGAATCGAAGGTGCTCGTGGAGCGCATTCGAGCCTTCGCGGAGACGACGAACGTGGTGCCCAAGAGCCGGCTGGATGGGGCGATCCAGTACATGGTGGGTATCTGGAGCGGGCTGACGCGATTCCTTTCGGATCCGCGGATCACGCTCGACAACAACCATACCGAGAGAGCGGAGCGCGGCGTCGTGGTCGGGCGAAAGAACCACTACGGGTCGCGCTCGCGGCGAGGAACCGAGGTCGCGGCGCTCTTCTATTCCTTCATCGAGAGCGCGAAGCTCTGCGGGATCGATCCGAAGGCGTATCTGCGGACGGCGACGGTCGCAGCTCTGCGTGGGGAGCGGATTCCGCTGCCGCACGAGGTCGCGGCGTCGCCGTCGGGCGCAAGCTGACGGGCGCATGGATGGATCGTCCGCGCTGAGCATCGGCGCGAAGAAGGCGGACGTGTGCCCGCTGATTGTGCGGGTCTGACGAACTCGTCGAGCGAGGGGCGGCGAACGCTCGCAGGCGGGGATGTCGCGTCAGGGGCGGGCGTGTGCGGCGCCTGGCACGAGGGCGATGGCCGCCGGACGGTGCTGAGCGAGGACTTACGGAGGAACCGTGCCGAGACGAACCGAACCCAAGCCGCTCTGCCTGAAAGTTGGCGCTCGTATCCGCGAACTGCGGACCGAGCGTGGCATGTCCTTGCAGGATCTCGCCGAAGCTGGCGCCATGTCAAAAGGCCACCTGTCGAGCATCGAGCAAGGTCTCGCGGCGATCACCATCGAGACCGTCGAACGCATCGCAGCCGCGCTCGGCGTGTCCCCGTTTTGTGTGATCACCTTCCCGGCAGACGATGAGCTGGATCGTATCGCCGACCTTGCCCGGAAGCTGCCGAAGGGCGAGCGCCGGAAGCTTCGGAAGGAACTCGAAGGACGCACGACGCACGAGCCCCCAACGTAGCAAACCCCGGTAGTCACGCCTCGGAAAGGAGGTCCGCCATCACCTATTGCTGGGGGATGATTATCTGGTTCCTGTTGCGCCTGTTCACGTAATCAAGCTCGAAATCTTCGCCGCGTAGCCATTCAGCAAAGTACCACAACGGTTCATCCGTGTCCGAGGCCATCGACTCTACAGTGAGTCGCCTAATGCCGCTGTTGATCAGTCGATCGAGGCCGCGTTTTCGATCCAACAATCCAAGTTGTAGAAGCGCTTCGGTGATGTCCCAGCCGAACTGGAGTGTTTCCGGATGATCCGAGCATACCGCGACACGCGGCGGATCGACCCGTTTCAATCGAATGAGACTTACGTAAGACGCTGGCATTGTGCGACCGCCCAACGTCCGAGCCGGTGGTGCGTTGTTGACAATTTGTAATGCCGTCTGCCCGCCGCGTTGATTGTATGAAGCTACCAGTGGACCGCGATGTTCGCTCGAACGCCGCTCTTGCGATTCTTTGGGTTTGCCGAGCTGGTCGGAGGCGGCTAGTTCGGCCCTTAATTTCCAAAGCCTCAGCAGTTCGACCGTAAATCGTTGCTCATCGGTATCAATCTGCTTGTGGCAATTCCGGCAAAGCCAGATGCCATTGTCGATAGCCCTGCGCTCCTCGCTGGCCATGGCAGGATCGTATCGTTTGGCGTCTCTTTCCTTGCCGCATATATGCGCGGCTTCCCCAATCCTCACGGATTTAGTTGGGTCGGTATGGGGGCCGGAGGTGGGCGCGCTACAACCTGGATTGGAGCACAGGTATGCTACTCGGCGGGCGAGTTCGAGCTTGACCCTCTCGGGAAAGTCATCCTCATTCATGGTCGCCAGGTGTCAGCTCGTTCGCAAGCTGGTGGATATGAGCGTCTATCGATGCAGGTCCGTCATACGGCACTCATGGGTCCCCGCTAGCACAGGAGCGACCCTGACGCACGTTGAATCGTCGGGAAAGTGGGGAGTTAGGCAGCCGCAATCACGTAGGCGTAGATGTTGGGCTTCTTCTCTCGGATGCCGCGCGGCGCGGGCGGAGCCCCCGCGGAGGTCACGGCGGCGTGGGCAGGTGGACTGGCCAGAGCGCAGAGGTCAACCCTCGCCAAGCTCGATGTCAGGCCGATCCAGACAAGTCGTCGTTGAGGCCGGAGGTCGGGTCGGCCAAACGGATTTTCCACGCTTGGCCGTGTCGACCGGGCGCGGCTCGGCCTTCTCCTCCGGGGCGCGTCGGGGTCGCCGAATTGGATCCCGAGCGTTAGGCCGTCACCCGCTTCACGCGGGCCCCTCACAGGACCCCTCCAACAGCGGCCCTCGCGTCCTGATAATATGCGAACGTTGCCCAAGGGCGCCGACACACCAACCGCGATGCCGCCGCCTGCATGTTGATTTGACTCGGCGCCGCAGCTCCGGAAGATCGGGAAGCTCCGGCTGCGGGCCGTGATTTATTCCCCAGCACTTCTCCGGGTGTCCGAGCGGGCACCAGCATCGCGGACTCAGGTTTCGCCGTGTCGCCCACTCGACTGCGTGGCGCACGAGAGGCAAGAAAAGAACATGCTGCCAACACACTTCGTCCCGCGTTTTCTCATCAATGACCTGCGCCCTACCCAACCAACGGGTGCCCTTATAGCAGTCCACGAACAGATCGCGGATACGGACGCGCTTTCCGGTCGACCGAGCGAAGAATACGAAGATCAGCGGACCGAATCGAGTGGAGACGTAAACCTCGACCATGAATCGATCGCGGTAGCGATGTAAAACGAGCCGGGGCGGATCGCACTCCGCCAACGTCACGTCGATGGACATTTGGCGCCTACTTGGACCGCAGCGCCGCGATAGTTACATCGCCCGAGACTTCCATTTTGCGGCGTCGCGGTCCATCCCTCTCTACCTAAGCATTTCTCGCCAGTGCTCGATGATCTCTGGGACCGTGGCGATGTCGAGGTGCCCTCCCTGATGGAGCTGCCACTGGTCGAAGGTGAGCGGATACATCGCATAGACCTCGACCGAGCTGCGCGACCGTGTGCGGACATGCGCACGCTCTCCGAGCTGGCGCGAAGGCGCGACGAGAAGCGCGAACACATGCGGCGAACCATGGTCGACCTCTGCCGAGTTGAAGACCACGCCGCCCTCGTCCGGCGCAGAGCCCACGGCGAGGATCGCGCTCGATGCCCGCCGGAGCATGTAGGCCGGCCATCTTTCGCTCGGAATCCAATCCGCAGGCAGTGACATCACGAATTCGAAGCGTCGCTCCTCTCCCCTGCGCCCCGCCAGGACCAAGAGGCATGCGCCCAAGGTATGCAGAACCCAATGCGGACGTCCCTCGCATGGCGGAGCGCCGTAGACGTGCCTCGGGACGAGCATGCCGCGCATGTCCCCTAACACGAGCTGGCCTCTTCCCAGATGCCGGTCGAAATGGGCAGCCATAGCTGCTCGCAGGTCACTCGGAGTCATGATCGATCAGGCGCAGCGCTAATGGTGTGAAGAGAAGGGCGATCAGGATGCAGACGTACGGTTGTGGCCCGCCCTTGGTGAACAGCGCGAGGAGAACGGCGGCGAGAATTGCACCCATGCCGACGATGCTGATCACCGCCGCTGCCGCCGCGTCCTTCTCGGGGTCGGGGTTGGCGTTCACTTGAGCCGCATCGCTATGGTCACGTTGAACGCCGTCCGGTGGATCTCTTGGGCCACGCGTTCGGCTTCCTGCGGGGTTAGGGCGTAACCCCTGAACTCCTTCCGCCCTTCGGGCTCGATCACCCCCTCCTCGATGTACACGCATCCGTCGCTCCCGAGCGCGAGGAGTTGGAGACAGGCCCAGCGGAGCAGGCCGTGCGTCCCATGCTTCGCGCGTTCCTCGGCGGTCAGCGCGTAGCCGGTGAACACGCGCCGGCCCGCGGGGGGTTCGTCCTCGAATCGAACGTAAATCGCGCCGTCGCTTGCGATGACAAGCTCGGTCTCCATGGTCGGCGGGGTGGTTGGCATGTTGGCTTTCCTCCTCACAGTGGGATCCGGAGCTGGACACGATTGGGTAGCGAAGGTGCTTCCTGGGTTCTCTCGATGCTGACGACGCCCGCGTTCTCCAGGCGAAGCAGCGCTGGCACAAGTGTCCCGGAAGTCGAGATGTCGCACAGAATGTCACGAAGCCGTGCAAAGGAGACGAATCCGTCGGCATCCGGCCGCATGCGCGACAGCGCGTAATGGACGACCCCTTCGGCGTGCGCTTCGCGTCCCTGCTTGCGGAGTGCCACGGCGTAGTTTGCGACGTAGACAGCGGCGTGTTGATACGCCAGGGCCGCGCGCAGGATTTCAAGCAACAGCAACTCCCCGCGCTCGTCGTGACCAACGGCGCCCGCCGAGACCTGCGTTGCCCTCGCGGACCGCGGCGGCGGAATCGGTGGGAGGCGATCCGAAAGACGCGCTCGACGGACTCGCTCGCGCAAGTCGCGCCACACCACGCCCGCGATAGCACGGGCGCGGCTCCAAAGGGAGGGCGTGTCCGCAATGGTGTCCCGCGGCGGCTCCGAATGAGCCGCGCTAACGCGGGTTCCACTCTGCGGCGGAAGCGCTGGGCGGTCCATGACCGTGGTTGCTGCGTCGTCGTCGATATCCCGCAAGCTATCCATTGGGCCTCCCAAGCGATAGGAAACGCCCCCCAGGAGGGGGCGATAAAGGAGAAATGCTCGCCCAGAGAACCACTCCCCACCACCCCCTCCTGCGAGTCGTTTCCTTGTTCGGCGTTCGTCAGTCTTCGCCGCTCGAAGCCGAGACGCTGCCACGCGCCACACCGGGTGACCGGAAATGAGCAACGGAGCCATGCATACGCCTTGCGCTGAATGACAGCGCCCCGACTTCGAGCGGCGAGCGACCAACGGAGCGGCGAGCCCTTTCGCCCTCCCCAGTGGGGCCGCAATGCTCCGGACAGCCCCGGGGAAGGGCGGCCGGCTTACACGCGGACCCACTGGGAAGGACGAACGGTTCGCCCCTCAGACACAAACAATGCTGGGGCTCGAAGCGGGGTAACGAGGGCGGTGCCGATTTTTTCGGCGGGGGGTCGGGCCCGGTTCGGTCTCTCTACTTGATCAGGTAGAAGGGATGCAGGCAACAGAACGTGACCGCCCTCGTCACGTCACGCACGGCGCTGCCCGTGGGCGCGCCGCCGCTGGCCTCGCAGCTCCCGGGCACGTAGGCGAGGTCTGTGATCGCCTTGCCGGCGATGGCGTGGCCTACGGGGAGTATGTTTACGCACTGGTCGTGGGGGAACTGGAGGCCGCTCTGCTCGGACTGCGAGGAGCATGCCGGCCCCTCGTAGAGACGCAGGGAGGCCGTGCATCCGCCTCCCGAGGGCTGGCCGCATTCACATGTCGCGCAGCCGCGATCATCGACGACCGCGTCGTCCGGGAACATTTCGTAACGAGCGTAAATGTAATTCCCTGGACAGGGTACGTCCACGCCTTCACGCACGACGCACTGGAGCCACCCCGGTCCGGGATCGCTCACACAATACTCGGTCCCCCCGTCCGAATAGCACGCATCGTCATTTGTGTTGGACATGCATGCGAGGCCGGCGAGTTTCCACTCCGTTTTCTTCGTGAACGCGGGCGTCTCGCTCTTGGGAGTGCATGACTCGCTCGTCGGCCCCGGGAGCGGGGACACCCACACGGATTGGGCACACGGCTCGCCCCCGCACTGCGCACCGGCCGGAAGGGCGTTGTTGCTCGTGCACGAGCCATCCCAACCGGCCGGTTCCTCAAAAGGGAGGGAGGCGACTCCGCTTTCTCCGCACGCACCGGCGCGGATCTCCATCTTCTCGGGCAATCCGGTACACGCGCCCGACGCCCCGCATTCGCACGGCTCGCACTCCGCGGCTGGCGCGTCGAGGTCGGCGAAGAGGCGGAACTTCTCGCTGGAAGTGCCCGGGGGGCACGCGGTCGGAAGGGCGCCCGGCGCCGCGACGAACAACGAGACCGCGAGTTCCGTCCAGTAGCCCGCGTTGCCGCTCGGCACGGGAACGCAGCGCCCCGTGCATGCGGACTGTCCCGCGTCGGGTTCGATGGGGCCTGCTTCCGCATCAGTCCCGGCGTCGGCATCCGTGCCGGCGTCGACACACTCGGGAGTAGGGAACAGCGCGTTTGGGTCGCAATCGAGCACGTTGACGTATGGTGGGGCCGTGCAAGCGCCCGTTGCGAGGACAGTGCCAGCAAAGACAAAGGCGGACCAGACCAGCAATCGCATACTTTAAAACTCCCACCCGCCGACCAAATGAGCGCCTGCCAACACCGGAGGCTGCTCGACAAGAACCGTTTGCCCTGCGACAATTTTTAGCCCGCGCGTAAGCCCCACGATGTCTACCCCCGCCTGCATCGAGAAAGAACGCGTCAGCTCCAATCGCGCCCCGAACCGCGCGCCTAATCCCGGCAGCAGGTTGGCGTAGGACTCGCGCATGTAGCTCCCTTCGGACCCCTCGATGTTGATCACCCCCAGGTGGCCGAGGGCACAACCGAACAGCCAGCGCCAGTGCCCGCACACGCTCGCAAGCCCCCCCGCCGTCATCGCGTTGATCGGCCGCCCCTCCACGCCCGACGTGAGCCACGCAGCGCGGGCCTCGAGCCCGAGGGACACGTAGTCGTTTGGCCTCAAACTTCCGGCGATCATCGCGCCCACCGCAGGCGACCATGAAGCGACACCGAACACGACGATCGGTCCGCCACTCACCGACCCGCGCACCCCGGACCTCTTCTGCTCCCCGATCACGCCCCCGATGATCGGCTCCCGCGGCGGTTCCTCCTCCGGCGGCTCGTCGAGCGACGACAAGTCGGGCTTCCGCGGTCTCTCGCGCCGCAGCTTCAACGGAGGCGGGAGCGGTTCAGGCAACGCGCGCAACGTCAACGTGACGCGCATCTCCTGCCCCTTCCGCGCCGTGAACGTCTCCACGGCGTCCTCGTAGCCATCGAGACGCGCCCGCAGCTCGTGCTCGCCGGGCGCGACGAACATGGACAAGGCCGAGAACCCCTCGCGGTTCCTCGGCTCCCCGTCGAGCGTGAGCTTGGTCCCCGCGTGCGAGATCGTGACATCGACCCACGTCATCTCCGCGCGCGCCGCGTCGTACGCCTTCAAGAAGCCCTGACGTTCCTCCTTCGTCGCGTTCGTCGCGCGTTGGATCGCGTCAAGCAGCAGATCCGCGGCATCTACGGGCTTCCCGAGCTGCACGAGGATCACACCGAGGCGGCCGGCGATCAGCGGATCGTGGCGGACGTCGAGCGCGGCGGAGTACGCGCGCGCCGCGGCCGTCGCTCGTCCCGCAGCGCGCGCACGATCCCCGTCGATCACGTACGAGGTGAAGCGTGCCTTCTTCGCCGCGTCTTCGAGCGCGTCCGGCGGCACGGGTGATGCCTCGCGCGGTTCGTCGGCGAGCGCGGTGGTCGTTAGGCCGAGAAGGACGACGAGCGCGACACCTAGGGATCGCATGCGCGGCACACGATACCGCGGCGGTCGGTGGAACGCGAGAGGGGTGTACGGGACGAACCTCACCACCGCGGGCGGAAATCCAAGCCCTTCCGTCGGGGAAGGTCGAAGGGCTCGGGGTTCGTCGCGGTGGTTCCTCGCGGCGCCATCGGCTGCGCATGGCTGCTGGGTGGAGCTGGCATCACGTGCGGCAGTGGAGAGGTGACGACGGGAGCGGCCACGGGGGCGCTGTCCCCAGGCGACGAGCTCGGGGTCGCGACGCGAACGACGTCCGCCGCCGCCGCAGCGACGACGCGCGCCGAGCCTGTGGCGACGGCGTGCAGCTCGGCCGGCGTGGGTGCCGGTTCGCGCGACATGAACGGGTAGAACACGAGGGCCATGAGCGCGGCCCACACGTGCCCGAGCGGATACACGTAGTCGAACAACCTTCGCAGGAGCGCCCGGCGTTCGAGCACCGCGAGCGGCACAGGCGGAACGATGACGAAGGGGTCGTTGCCCAGCCGCAAACGCAGGTACTTCCGCGCGCGGGACAGCGTCATCTTCGCGGCGTCCTCCGAGATGCCGAGCACCGCCCCGGCCTCCTCGTGCGACCGCTTCTCAACGCCTACAAGGTAGAGCACCTCGACCTGCGAGCGCGGCATGTCTTGCAAGACTTCCATCACCAGCTCGATGGCCTCTCGCAACTCCGCCGTCCGTTCCGGCGAATCCCCCGGGGCCACCGCCGTCTCGGCGTGTCCTTCGTCCGGCTCGAACACCGCGTCGTAGCGCCGCGTGGCGCGGTGCGCCTCGCGGACGACGTTGCGCGTGATGACGGTGAGCCACGGCTTGGCGCCGTCAGGGTGCGGCGTGTACCTCCAGAGGTTGCGCAGCACGTTCACGAACACGCGCTGCACCCTGTCGTCCACGGTATCCCGTGTGTACGCCAGACCATCGCCTGCGAGGCGCGTGACCTCTGGGCGGAGGTCAAGGATCTCGGCGACCAGCTCGGGCGGGTAGTCGGTCGGCTTCGAAGATCTTCCCATGACCTGAACAAGGCCGGGCGCGAGAGAGGGTAACAGACGATTTGATCGCGTTCCTCCAGAGCCGCCGGCACACCCGTGGCCCCAATGACAACAATTCAGGATCCGGATCGTGTCTGGTATCGCAGGATAAAGTTCGTCAGCCGAGGACGTTCACGAACAACTTCCTTGTGTCGGTATGCACGCGCATGGGAAGATGTGAGTTCATGAAATCCGGGGACATCCTTGGGGGCAGGTACCGACTGGTCCAGAGGATCGGTGCAGGGGCCATGGGCGAGGTTTGGGCAGGGGAGAACCAAGCCACTGGCGGCAAGGTCGCGCTCAAGCTCATCATCCCGTCGGCTCCAGAGCAACGCACGCCGGAGCTCCGCCAGCGGCTCATCCGCGAAGCAAAGGCTTGCGGTAAGTTGTCTCACCGGAACATCGTTCAGATCTACGATGTAGGTACGACGTCGGAGGGCGACCCGTTCCTTGTGCTCGAGCTCCTGCGCGGCAAGCCGCTCGACGAGATGCTCAAGGACACGCGACGCATCGAGCCGGCGATGGCCGCGCGCATCGGTGCCGAGATCGCGGGCGCGCTCGCCGTGGCGCATGCGGCGAAGATCATCCATCGCGATCTGAAGCCCGCGAACATCTTCCTCCATCGTGAAGAGGGGATGCCGGAGGACCGGTTCCTTGTGAAGGTGCTGGACTTCGGTGTGAGCAAGAACCTGGAAGGTGGAGCAGATGGGCCTGCGACAGTGACCAACGTGGCGGTGGGATCACCCGCGTACATGAGCCCGGAGCAGGTGGCCATGCGCAAGGATCTCGATGGTCGCACGGACATCTGGTCGCTCGGCGTCGTGCTCTACGAGATGCTCGCAGGCGTGCGCCCGTTCGTGGGCAACGTCGATGAAGTGATCCGGCAGATCGTGCTCACGAAGGTGAACAAGGTGCCGCCGCCTTCCACGAAGGTGCGCAGTGTGCCTCCGGAGCTCGACGAGATCGTCGCGCGCTGCATGAACCCTGAGCGCGACAGCCGATACGCGAACGCATCGGAGCTCGCGCTCGCGCTGAAGTCGGTCGCGGAGACAAGCCGCAGCATGCGCATGCCGGTGAGCGTCACGACGCCTTCATCGCCCGGACGGCAACGTACGCCGACATGGCCGGGTCCTGATGTCGCTCCGGTGTCGGCTGCGCGGCCTCCGATGCCTTCGACGCCGCAGACGATGGACGGCGACGAGGCTGCGACGTTGCCCATGCAAGGGCGAGTGCTCGCCGAGATGAGCGCGCAGAAGGGTGCGTCTGCGAAGCAGGAGCAGTCTGCGACAGGGACGCAGGTCATGTCTGCCGATCAGCCTGTTGCATCACCTGCGCCAGCCTGGAAGAAGGAGATGGAGCAGTGGCGCACGAGCCGTCAGTCCTCGGCGAGCCTCGAAGCGGCGGCGCCGTCAGACGCGGTGCACGGCGGCACGCAAGCGCTCGACCCAGAGGTCGTGATGCGCGCGGAGCGTGCGGCGACGACGTCGGCGATCACATCGATGTCGACGAGCCCATCCTCAGCGGCGTCGGCGCCTGCGCAAGGTCCTTTGCGGGCAGATCAACGGCGCAAGCGTAGCTCGAAGCTGTTCTTCGCGATGATGGGAGCTGGCGTCCTGTCTGCGGTTGTCGTGGTCGTGGTGCTGCTCGTGTCGCAACAGGAAGGGGGAACTGGCAGAGCTGCTGCGGAGGCGACGACGGCTCCAACTGCAAGCGCGGCTCTGCCCACACCGAGCGCCGTGGCCCCGATGCCAACACCGACCCCGTTGTCAACGCCTTCGTCAGCTCCAACCCCCCTATCATCGCCAGCACCTGAACCGAGCGTGAAGCCGGTCGTCGCGCCAGGGTCAGTGCCCGTGCCGCAGGCGCAACCTACCACCACGGCCAAGCTGCCCGGGGTGATCCCGCTGTGCAAGGACGGGGGTAAGCTCATTCCGTGCAGCCAGAAAAAGCGGGCACGCTGAACCGCAACACCATGCTCGCGTCGCTCTCCGCTTGAGACAGGATGCCGATCGCGGGTAAGGTCACCCTCGGAGGCAACGTTGAAGGCAGGGTCGAGGCAGCTTGGGGCTTGGATGCGGGGAAGCGCGCTCACGCTGGGGCTTATGGCGTCGGGGGTGCTCGTGAGTGCGCCGGTGCTCGGGCAGGGAGCGAAGGCCGGAGCAACTCCGCAGCCGGCTGCGAGTGATGTCGCTACGCGTGTCCAAAAGCTCTATGTTGACGGCGCTTTTTGGGCGGATAAGGGTCAATATGAAAAGGCTCGAGCGCTCTTCGAGGAGGCGTTCAAGCTTGATGCGCGGCCGCAAATTGCTGCAAACCTGGGGAACGCGGAACTCGAGGTAGGCAAGCCACGCGAGGCCGCGGAGCACTTCGACTACTTCTTTCGAGAAGACAAGACAGCCACGCCCGCAGAGCGTGCGGCAATTGAGGATTTGCAGAAGAAGGCCCTGGCGAAGATTGGCACGTTGCGGGTGACCGTTGACGTGCCGGGGGCCGAGGTTTTCGTTGATGGACGCAGCGTGGGCAAGGCCCCGCTCGCAAGTCCTATTTACGTGGATCCAGGAAATTACACGATTGAAGCCAAAGCGCCGGGGCATGTGCCGGCGTCGAGGCTCACGGCTGTGGCTGCGGGTGCGCAGTTGCCGATTGATTTCAAGCTGGCCGCTGCGGGAGAGACCGGCGGTCCTGGTCCGATCGGGCCGCCGATCGTCCCGCCGCCGACGGAGCAGGGGTGGCGGAAGCCGCTGATGTACACGAGCATTGGGCTCGGGGTGTTGGGGCTCGGGGTGGGGATTGGGTTCACGGTTGCGGCGGAGGGCAAGAATCAGGAGGTCGACGACGAGGTGCTGTACTGGCAGGTGCGCACGTCGACGGCGAACCCGATTTGTCCGCTTGGGGTTGAGAATGATCCGCGGTGCGTGAAGCTCAACAAACTCATCGATGAGCGGGATAGCTTGATGCGCTTTGGAATCGTGGGTTATGCCTTGGCTGGTGTTGGCGCTGCCGGGGCGATCGCGATTGCGCTGACGACGCCGAAGAGCTTGAAGGCAGACGAAAATAAGGCGCCCACGGTCATGGTGGTGCCCACGCTCTCGGGGTTGGTTGCGTTCGGTAGCTTTTAGCGTGGGCCCGGTTGGAGGTCGAACATGTCGCAGCGTAAGTATTGGGTGTTGACGTTGTCAGGGGCGACGTCGCTGGTGGTGGGTCTCTTTTTTCAAGCTGCCGGCTGCGGCACAAGCATCGATGATATTAATGCGCAGAACGGAGTCTGCGATCAGTCAAAGGACGACAGCAATCCGTGTACGAGTATCCTATGTGAAAACGGGAACCTCATGTTTCCGCCGCTTCCCGACGGCACGGCCTGTCAGGCGGGACCGAACAGTGGAAAGTGCGACGCGGGCAAGTGTGTGCTCGATTGCATGACGGATCCGCAGAGTTGTCGTTGTGGCTCAGAGTTCCCGTGCCCAACAACCGATTGCAATAAGCCGACATGCGACATGGGTACTGGGACGTGTACCCCAGTGCCTCAAAATGAAGGCATGCAACTGGATGATGGAGTGCCTGACGATTGCCGTATTTCAGTATGCATGGGCGGACAGGTATCCTCGGATACTCTCGGTGACGGGAAACCGTGTAATGGTGGGGTATGTAAGGGGGAGGAGTGCGTCCAGTGCCTCACGGATACCGATTGTCCGGAGGGGACCGAGCCAGACGATCGCCGCTGTTTGTTGAGCTTAAATACACCCACGTGCGCTTCCTGCTCCAACATGGTGCAGGACCCAGATGAAGACGGACTCAATTGTAGCTATGCTACATCTGGCTCCAAGCCTTGTTTACTTTGTACTGGCCAGCCCTGCGCCAACGGAAACGACGAAGACTGCAAAAGCAATGAATGCAAGGACATGATTTGCTGTGACGTCGATTGTATTGGTCCCTGCAAAAAATGTAACTACAAAAACAATCTGGGGACCTGCATGAATGTACCAGCTGGTGACGTTGGCACATGCACCTCCGGCAGAGCGTGCAATAACATGCAGGCCTGTGTTAGTCAAAGCTCCACAGACAACAAGCGAAACGGCGCCACTTGCAGTAACGGGGCAGAGTGTCTGAGCGGCCAGTGCCTTGCTGACGCGATGGGAACTAAGCGTTGCAAACAGAATGACGGTTATTGCGAAAACGCCACGGACTGCGCCTCCGGAATGTGCACAGA